>NZ_JAFLNG010000092.1 GCF_017427025.1 Streptomyces sp. FH025 | reverse complement strand
CCGCCGGATGCGGAGGATTCGTCCACGGGCGAAGTGGTACACCGGCGTCACCTGTCCGCAGCATGTGGTTAACAACGCTCCGGCATGGTGGTGTCCACGGCAAGACGCCGAGCGAGACGGCGGCGGTCCACCGGGAGCGGCTCCCCGGCGACCGCGGTCGGCTCCGGACACGTCGGTCGGTCCTGGCCCGGACCGGCGTGCCCGCCCTCCCCGACCGGCGACGGAGGGAGGGGCCCTCCGCGGGAGGCGCCGTCGTCCCGCCCCTGTCCGGCTCCGGCCGGTCGACAGGGTGTGCGGCGGTTCCCGCGGACGATCACCGCGCCGTACGGCGCGGCTCCGCGGCTCCCGGGTGGGGGAGCCCAGGCGGAGCGTGGTGGGGCCGGTCCCGATCCGAGGGACCGGCCCTTCCCGCGCGCCTTCCCGTGCGTGCGGGCGGCCCGCCGTCCCGTACGCTCGCTCGCATGACCAGCACTGAAACGACCGAGCAGGACGCCCCGCGCTACGTCCGGCTCAAGATCGAGCTCATCGCGGAGATCACCGACGAGGGCGCGCTCAAGGCCGCTGCCCTGCAGCAGGTCGCCGAGGACGAGTACCTCGACGACGAGGAGCGGGCCCAGTCCGTCGAGGCCATCGAGGTGGACCCGTCGGGCTCGCTCGCCCACTTCATCGACCCGGTCGCGCTGCTCGGCGACGTCCCGGGCATCGAGCTCGCCTCGGCGACCTGGGAGTCGGCGCAGACCGAGTTCGACCCCGAGAGCGAGGAGTGGGACGAGTACACCGTGGACGACTCCGCGCAGTAGCGGTCGGCTCGTACCGCCACCACGGGGTGAACGCCCGGTCCGCTTCGGCGGGTCGGGCGTTTTGTCCATGTTCAGAGGCAAGTTGGGTCATCTCATACGATCGCTTACCCTTCGGTGATGGAACCGTGAACGGGCGGATTGCGTTTCTGTATCCGTAAATGCCCGAGAAGATCAGCAGGGAGACGCGACGTGACGGCACGGGGCGGTCAAGGGCGGGTGGCCGGAGGCAACTGGAGCCGGCGCGGAGTGCTCGCGGGCCTGATCGGTGCGCCGGTCCTGCTGCTCGCGGCCTGCAACGACAACAGCGCCAGTGGGAGCGGGAGCGGCGGCAACGGCTCCGGTGGCGCCAACGGCACCCCGGCCTCGGGCGGCGGCGGGAGCACCCCCGCCCCGAAGACCTCGGCCGCCGTCATCACCGTCACGCCGGCGGACGGCGCCACCGGCGCCAGCTTCAGCGACCCGGTCAAGGTCGCCGTCACGGGCGGCACCCTGACCGCCGTCAAGGTCACCGACTCCACCGGCAAGGAGCTGGCCGGCCAGCTCTCCACCGACGGCACCAGCTGGACCTCGGCCGCCGCTCCCGCGAGCGGTACCAAGTACGCCGTCGTCGCCACCGCCCTCGACAAGGACAAGCTGGAGGCGGACTCCAACGCCTCCTTCACCACGGCGACCCCGGCCAACACCTTCGTCGGCTACTTCACCCCCGAGGACGGCTCGACGGTCGGCGTCGGCATGCCCGTCTCGATCAACTTCAGCAAGCCGATCACCGACCGCAAGGCCGTCCAGCAGGCGATCACGGTGATAGCCGAGCCGGGCGTCGAGATCGTCGGACACTGGTTCTCCAGCACCCGCCTCGACTTCCGGCCGCAGGAGTACTGGGCCAAGGGCACCAAGGTCACCCTGAAGCTCCGGCTCAAGGACGTCGAGGGCGCCAAGGGCGTGTTCGGCACCCAGTCCAAGGACGTCCGCTTCACCATCGGCCGCGCCCAGACCAGCGTCGCCGACCTCGCCGCCAAGAAGCTCACCGTCACCACGGACGGTCAGGTCAGCGCCGTCTACAAGATCTCCGGTGGCTCGCCCGAGCACACCACCTGGGGCGGCAAGATGGTCATCTCCGAGCAGTTCACCCAGACCCGGATGAACTCGCAGACCGTCAACCTGGGCAGTGAGTACGACATCGCCGACGTGCCGCACGCCCAGCGCCTCACGACCTCCGGCACCTTCATCCACGGCAACTACTGGTCCTCGCCGTCGATCTTCGGCGGCCAGAACACCAGCCACGGCTGCGTCGGCCTGATGGACGCCAAGGGCGCGCAGGACAGCAGCACGGACGGCTACAAGTTCTACAAGTCCTCGATGGTCGGCGACGTGGTCGAGGTCCTGAACTCCGGGGACAAGACCGTCGCCCCGGACAACGGGCTGAACGGCTGGAACATGACCTGGACCGCCTGGAAGGCCGGCAGCGCCGTCTGAGGCGCGCCGTCGGTGTGGGCCGGGCGGCGAGCGGGCCGCCCGGTCGGCGCCCGGTGGTCAGCGCTTGGCGTAGTCGGCGAAGCCCTGCCAGTCGACGATCACGCAGGGCTCCTCGCCGACCGTCCAGGCGTCGTGCCCGGGCGGGCAGGACATGAAGTCGCCGGGGCCGATCTCGCACTCCTGACCGTCGTCCATGACCAGCTTCATCCGGCCGGAGACCACGTACCCGGCGTGGGCGGCCTGGCAGCTGTCGGTCCCGGCGATCGGCTTCACGTGCTTGGACCACCGCCAGCCCGGCTCGAACACGGCCCGTCCCACCGGGCCGCCGTCCAGGTTCACCAGGCGCAGCTCCCCCTTGCCCTCCTCGAAGGGCCGGACTTCCTCGGGGTCGTCGAAGTTCCGTCGGTAGGGACCGGACATGGCGCGCTCCTCTCGACGAGGGCGGCCCGGCCGCCGGTGGGTGGCCGGGCCGCCCCTTCCGGCCCTTCCAGTCTGCGCCGGGGCCGGGGATCGGTCACATGGGTCGCGGCGCCCCGGGTCAGTCCCGGGTGCGGGCCACGCCGATCGGGCAGGAGGCGCCGGTGCCGCCGAGGCCGCAGTAGCCGTTGGGGTTCTTGGCGTCCGACAGGTACTGCTGGTGGTACGGCTCGGCCGGGTAGAACGGGCCGGCCGGGGCGATCTCGGTGGTGATCGACCCGTAACCGAGCGCGGTCAGGGCGGGCTGGAAGGCGTCCCGGGTGGCGGTCGCGGCGGCGGCCTGGGCGGGGGAGTGGGTGTAGAGCGCGGAGCGGTACTGGGTGCCCACGTCATTGCCCTGGCGGTTGCCCTGGGTCGGGTCGTGCGCCTCCCAGAAGGCCTTCAGCAGGCGCTCGTAGGAGACCACCGCAGGGTCGAACACCACCCGGACCGCCTCGGTGTGCCCGGTCAGCCCGCTGCACACCTCCTCGTACGTCGGGTTGGGCGTGTGGCCGCCCTGGTAGCCGACCAGCGTCGTCCAGACGCCGGGCAGCCGCCAGAACGTGCGCTCTGCACCCCAGAAGCAGCCCAGCCCGAAGTCGGCCACCTCCAGGCCCTCCGGGTACGGCCCGGTGAGCGGGTGGCCGAGCACGGTGTGCGGCTCGGTCAGGGTGAAGGCCGGGGCGGCCCGGCCGGGCAGTGCCTGATCGGCGGGAACGAGCGAGGTCTTGTGGCGGTTGAACAGCACGGCCTGCTCCAGCGGGTCGGGAAAGGTGGCGCTGGGTGAAACGCGTACGGCCGCTCCCGGATTCCGGGAGCGGCCGTGGGGCCCGTGCGGGAGCGGTCAGGCCTGCTGCCGCGCGGCCTCCTTCGCCGCGACGGCGCCCTTGACGGCGTCGATCCGCAGGTCGATGAAGAACTGCCGGGGGTCGTTGAAGCCGGTGAACGGTGGCGGGATGAACCGGCCGAGCGCCTGGAACTGCTCCAGCGCCTCGGTGTGCCGGCCGGCCTTGGTCAGGCCGTACGCCAGCCAGCCGCGGGTGTAGGTGATGCGGATGCCGGCGGGGTCGGCGGCGGCGAGGTCGGCGAGCGCCGCGTCCAGGGCGGCGCCGACCTCGGGGCGCTGCCACGAGGCGGGGGTGTTCTCGCGGTCCCGGACGAACTGCTCCCAGAACGCCTCCAGCTTGATCGGCGCGAGCAGGCTGCCGACCGGGGCGGCGGCGATCGCCTCGTCGATGAAGGCGTGCATCGCCTCGTGGCTGCCGTGCCACTTCTGGCACCAGTACTGCAGCGCCCGGTTGTGCGCGCCCCAGTGGTGCGGGTCGCGCTTGGTCAGCTCGGCCCAGAGCTCGCGGAACCGGTCGTTGGGGTAGTTGAGGCCCATGGCGACGCCGATCAGGGCCGCCCACGGGTTGGGGTCGTCGGGAGCGAGGGCGGCCGCCTCCGCGCATGCCTGCTCGGCCTCGGTCAGGACCCGGTGGAAACCCTGGAACTGCTCGCGGGTGACGTCGCTGGCCCGGGCGCTGGTCCGGATGGTCCAGGCCAGGGCGACCAGGGCGTCCGCGTGCAGCAGCGCGGCGGTCGGGTCCTGCGGCCGCTCCTCGCGCCAGGCGCGCAGCCAGGTGTCGTCCTGGGCCGCGAGGTCGGCCGCCCCGAACAGGCGCCGCCAGCGGACGTCGGGGGTGCCGTCCTCGGCGAGGTGGGTGGCGATCGGCCGCCAGTCGCCGGCCTTGGCGGCGTCGAGGGCGGCCGCCTCCTCGGGGCCGGGCCCGCCGAACAGGACGAGGTCCTTGCCGAGCAGCAGCCCGTGGTCCTCCGGGATGATGGTGTTCTGCGCCTGCCGCTCCTCGGCGAGCCGCTCCTCGTGGGCCGCGATGGTGGCCTTGGCGCGCTCCAGCTGGGCCAGTTTGCGCTTGGCCAGTCGGGTCATCACGACGGGGAACAGCAGGACGAGGCCGACGACGACCAGCACGATGACGGCGATCAACGAACTTCCTTCCGTGGCTTGGTGGTTGACCCGGTCAGACGGCCGGTGCGGCCGGTGCGGCCGGTGCGGCGGGCGCGGGCAGGCCGGCCCCGGCGAGCAGCGCCCGCAGCGGCGCGGTGTCCGGACGGTCGGCGCAGGCGGCGTCGAGGGCCGCGTCGAAGCCGTCCTCGAAGCCGTCCGGCAGGGTGAGGTCGGCCGGTCCGGACCAGGAGAGCTCCCAGCGGGCCCGGCCGGCCTCGGCCAGGGCGACGACGGCGGCGTGCGCCAACTCCTCGCGCAGCACCGGGCGGGCGAACTCGCGGGCGGCCCGGCCGGTGGCGGCGGCGGCCTGCTCGCTCTTCGGCAGCCGGTCGGTGAACTCCCAGCCCCGGCCGGCGTCGACGGCGTCGAGCAGACCGTGGACGGTGGGCGCCAGGCCCAGCGCGGTCAGCGCGCCGAAGGCCGGGGCGGCCGCCGCGCGGGCGTGGGTCAGCATCGCCCCGTGGACCAGCTCGGGCCACTCGACCCGCTGCTTGCCGGCCGCCTCGGGGATCAGCGAGACGACCTCCAGTTCGGCCAGCACCCGCTCGGCGTCGTGCAGCAGGGCGAGGGCCGGCCCGGTCGCGCCGGCCCCGCGACCGTCGTCCGGCAGCGCCTCGATCGCGGCGACCCGGCGGTCGATCGGCGGGTGCGAGTCGTACGGGTCGGGCTCGTGCTCGGGCAGTTCGAGCGCGTACTCGGCGAGCTCCTGCCGGCGCTTCGGGTCGCTCAGCAGGTGCCGCAGGCCGCCGTAGACCTCGCCGGGCGGCGGGAGCAGGCCGGCGTCCCAGCCGATGGTGGCGTAGCGGCCGAGGTAGAAGTCCTGGGCGGAGTCCAGCACCGGCATCTTGCGCAGCGCGGAGGCGGTGGCGTCCCGGCCCGCCAGCTGGGCGGCGACGAGGTCGGCGGCGTACTCCTGGCGGCGGCCGACCGCCTCGGAGACCCGGAAGTAGAGCTTGGCGTAGAGGGTGAAGAGCTTGGCGAGGACCCGGTCGACACCGCCGCCGGCCTTCTCGTCGGACGGCTTGCGGCCCTTGGCCAGCCGCTTCTCGGCCTTGGCGGCCAGCTTGGCGGCCTCCTCGGCCTGGTGCTGGTCGGCGCGCTGGTGCAGCCCGCCGACGGTCTTCAGGATGGCGCCCCGACCGGCGACGGTGATGGCGGCCAGCTTGACGTCCCGGTTGCTGTAGTGGCCGAACTCGTGGGCCAGGACGGCCTCCAGCTCGCCCTCGGTGAGGCCCATCAACAGCGGGACGCCGATCACCAGGTGCCGTTTGCCGGGGACCAGGCCGAGCAGCCTGGTCTCCTCCCGCACGCCGGCGTTGACCTCGGGCACGAGCCGGATCTCGGCCGGTCCGCGCACGCCCGTCCGCTCGGCGATCCGGTCGACCATCGCCCAGAGGGCGGGCTGCTGCTCGCGGGTGACGGGCACGCCGGGCAGCTCGCCGTCCTCGCGGCGGTGACGGGTCAGGAACACCACCCGGAGCACCGGGTAGGCGATCGCTGCGGTCAGCGCCCAGACCTTGAACAGCGCCGGGCGCAGGTGGTCCGACGCCTGGTACAGGGCGATGTCGACGGCGAGAAGGCCCACGATGATGCCGAGGGCGAGCAGGTAGAAGCCGGCGAGCAGGGCCACGGCCATGGCGGCGCGGCCGGACGTGCTCATGCCGGTGGAACGCTGGGGCGCGCCCATGCGGTGATCCTCCCCGGGGCGCGACGGCAGCGCGACGCGCGATTGTTGCATGGTGAACATGTGTACGGCAGGTGCAGATCGTAGCGGCCGCCACCGACCGGCGCACCACCGTTCGCGCCTGCCGGATCCCCGCTCCCACCTGCGGGTTCACTGCCGGTTTCCGGTTCGGACGGGCTTGACAGCATTCGCCCACTAGGCTCGGGGCCATGACCGAGCACCAGCTTCCCCAGGGCTTCGAGACCCTCGCCATCCACGCGGGTCAGGAGGCCGACCCCCAGACCGGGGCCGTCGTCACGCCGATCTACCAGGTGTCCACCTACAAGCAGGACGGGGTGGGCGGCCTGCGGGGCGGCTACGAGTACAGCCGCAGCGCCAACCCGACCCGCACCGCGCTGGAGGAGTGCCTCGCGGCGCTGGAGGGCGGCGCCCGCGGCCTCGCCTTCGCCTCCGGCCTGGCCGCCGAGGACACCCTGCTGCGCACGATCCTCAAGCCGGGCGACCACATCGTGATCCCCAACGACGCCTACGGCGGCACCTTCCGGCTGTTCGCCAAGGTGCTGATCCGCTGGGGCGTCGAGTTCTCCGTCGCCAACACCCAGAACCTGGACGACGTCCGGGCCGCGCTGCGCCCCGACACCCGCGCGGTGTGGGTGGAGACCCCGTCCAACCCGCTGCTGGGCATCACCGACCTGGCCGCGCTCGCCGAGGTCGCGCACGGTGCCGGGGCGCTGCTGGTCGTCGACAACACCTTCGCCAGCCCGTACCTCCAGCAGCCGATCGCGCTCGGCGCGGACGCGGTCGTGCACTCCACCACCAAGTACATGGGCGGCCACTCGGACGTCGTCGGCGGTGCGCTGGTGCTGGCCGACGCGGGCCTGGGCGAGGAGGTCGCGTACCACCAGAACGCGATGGGCGCCGTCTCCGGGCCGTTCGACGCCTGGCTGGTGATGCGCGGCATCAAGACGCTGGGCGTCCGCATGGACCGGCACAGCGCCAACGCGGAGAAGGTCGCCGAGCTGCTGGCGAGCCACCCCAAGGTCAGCCAGGTGCTCTACCCGGGCCTGCCCGAGCACCCCGGCCACGACATCGCCGCCAAGCAGATGAAGGCCTTCGGCGGCATGGTCTCGTTCCGGGTCGCCGGCGGCGAGGAGGCGGCCGTCGAGGTCTGCAACCGGACGCAGCTGTTCACCCTGGGCGAGTCGCTGGGCGGTGTGGAGTCGCTGATCGAGCACCCGGGCCGGATGACCCACGCCTCGGCGGCCGGTTCGCCGCTGGAGGTGCCGGCCGACCTGGTGCGCGTCTCGGTCGGCATCGAGTCGATCGACGACCTGCTGGCCGACCTCAAGCAGGCGCTGGGCTGAGGCCGTTACCGCCCTTGCCGGTCCGCGGAGTACGACTCCATCGCGTGGTTGAAGCGGGCCAGCAGGGCGCAGAACGCGTGCTGCTCCTCGGGCGGCCAGTCGGCCACCAGGCGGCGGGTCAACTCGGCCCGGCAGTCCCGTACTTCGGCGAGCCGGCCGCAGCCGCCCGGGGTCAGCGCGAGCCGTACGGCGCGGCGGTCGGCCGGGTCCTGCACCCGGCCGACCAGCCCGGCCGCGACCAGCGGGGCGACCTGCCGGGTCACCGTGGAGGAGTCCACGCCGAGGGCCTCGGCGAGTGCCTTGACGTTCGCCGGCCCGTGCCGCTCCAGGCGGTCGAGCAGCAGGTAGGCGGCCCGGTCCAGTGCGCCGACGTCGCCGGAGGTCCGGACCTGTTCCATCCGGCGGGCGAACAGCGCCAACTGGTACTGGAGTCGGGTGTGCACGGGCTCGGTTCGGTCGGTGGCCTGGGGCGAGGGCGTCGTCATCGCGGCTCACGATCGTCATGCGGTGAGGGAGGCTCAGAAGCAGCAGCGTACGCGGGCGGAGCGGGCCCGGGAACAGGCCCGACGTCCCCGGTTGCCGGCGCCGGTAACCCGGGGCGCTCCGTGTGGGGCAGGCCGGGCGCGCGACGCTCCCCCAGCCTTCGGCCGGGAGGTACCCCCAGGGCACGAGCGCACCTCGCCGCGTTGTCGTCAGTCGCCGATGCTCCGCATGGACTCCCTCCTCCGCCTTGCGATGCACGCACCCCAACGCCGCGCGCTGATCCGACCCGCCCCACACGGAGCGCCCTACCCTGGCCCCATGCACAACTGGCCGATCACCCTCGACGACGTCCGCGGTGCCCAGAAGATGCTCGCCGGGGTCGCCCGGGTGACCCCGATGGAGAGCAGTCGGCACCTGTCCGGACTGATCGGCTCGCCGGTCCACCTGAAGTGCGAGAACCTCCAGCGCACCGGTTCCTTCAAGCTGCGCGGGGCGTACGTGCGGATCGCGGGACTCTCGCCGGTGCAGAGGGCCGGCGGGGTGGTGGCGGCGAGCGCCGGCAACCACGCCCAGGGGGTGGCGCTGGCGGCGTCGCTGCTGGGGGTGCGCTCGACCGTCTTCATGCCGGTCGCGGCGCCGCTGCCGAAGGTCGCGGCCACCCGCGAGTACGGCGCCGAGGTGCGGCTGCACGGCGCGACCGTGGACGAGGCGCTCCAGGCCGCGCAGCGGTACTCGGAGGCGACCGGCGCGGTGTTCATCCACCCCTTCGACCACTGGGACGTGGTCACCGGCCAGGCGACGGTGGGCCTGGAGATCCTGGAGCAGTGCCCCGAGGTGCGCACCATCCTGGTCGGGGTGGGCGGCGGCGGCCTGCTGGCCGGGATCGCGGCGGCGGTCAAGCCGCTGCGGCCGGACGTCCGGGTGGTCGGGGTGCAGGCGGCCGGAGCGGCCGCGTACCCGCCCTCGCTGGCGGCGGGCCGGCCGGTGTCGCTGGAGCACTTCTCCACGATGGCCGACGGGATCATGGTCGGGCGCCCCGGCGACATCCCCTTCGAGGTGGTCAACACGCTGGCGGACGGCATCCGTACGGTCTCCGAGGACGCGCTGTCCCGCGCCCTGCTGCTCGCCCTGGAACGGCTGAAGCTGGTGGTCGAGCCGGCCGGGGCGGCCCCGATCGCGGCGCTGCTGGAGCGTCCGGACTCCTTCGAGGGGCCGGTGGTGGCGGTGCTGTCCGGCGGCAACATCGATCCGCAGCTGATGCAGCGGGTGCTGCGGCACGGCCTGGCGGCGGCCGGGCGCTACCTGTCGCTGCGGGTGCGGCTGGCGGACAAGCCGGGCTCGCTGGCGGACCTGCTGGCGGTGCTGACCACGGTGGACGCCAACGTGCTGGACGTCGCGCACGTACGGATCGACCCGCGGCTGGGGCTGACCGAGGTCGAGGTGGACCTGCACCTGGAGACCAAGGGGCCGGAGCACTGCACGCTGGTGCTCGGCGAGCTGCGGGACGCGGGGTACGTCGTCTCCGGCTGAATACCGCGGACTCCTCTCAATCCCCTTGACGCGATGTATCGCGAGTTGCCAGACTCGCGATACATCGCGTTCTCTCTCCGCGGGTGAGAACCGAGTCGCCCACCTGTCCACCTGTGCGAAAACCGGACAGAGTGGGGCAGATCACTCACAATTCGTCCGAGGAGATGAGGCAGGCCCATGGCGCCAGCCATCCAAGCCGAGAACCTGGTGAAGACCTTCGGCGACGTACGAGCCCTGGACGGCGTCAGCCTCGACGTCCCCGAGGGCACGGTGCTCGGGCTGCTCGGCCCGAACGGTGCCGGCAAGACCACCACCGTGCGCGTCCTGACCACGCTGCTGCGCCCCGACTCCGGCCGCGCGGTGGTGGCCGGCGTCGACGTGCTCAAGCACCCGAACCGGGTCCGCAGCCTGATAGGCCTGTCCGGCCAGTACGCGGCGGTCGACGAGTACCTGACCGGCTTCGAGAACCTCACGATGGTCGGCGAGCTGTACCAGATGAGCACCCGCGACGCGAAGGCCCGCGCGCTGGAGCTGCTGGAGTGGTTCAACCTCACCGAGGCCAAGGACCGCACCGCCAAGACCTACTCCGGCGGCATGCGCCGCCGACTGGACCTCGCCGCCGCGCTGGTCGTCCGGCCGCCGGTGATGTTCCTGGACGAGCCGACCACCGGCCTCGACCCGCGCAACCGGCTCGCGCTCTGGGAGGTCATCGAGACCCTGGTCGAGCAGGGCACCACGCTGCTGCTCACCACCCAGTACCTGGAGGAGGCCGACCGGCTCGCCCACGACATCGCCGTGGTCGACCACGGCCGGGTGATCGCCCGCGGCACCGCCGACCAGCTCAAGGCGCAGATCGGTGGCGAGCGGATCGAGGTCGTGGTGCACGACCCGGGCCTGGTCGCGGACGCCGTCGCGGCGCTGTCCGGGTACGCGCTGGGCGAGCCCGCGGTGGAGCGGAACACCCGGAAGATCACCGTGCCGGTCAGCGGAGGCGCCCGGGTGCTCGCCGACGCCATCCGCGAGCTGGACGGGCGCGGCATCGAGATCGACGACATCGGCCTGCGCCGCCCCACCCTGGACGACGTCTTCCTCACCCTCACCGGGCATGTCGCGGAGGCGGCCGAGGAGGAGAGCGGCGCCGGCTCCAGGGGGAGTGGCCGGGGCGGCCGGGGGCGCGGGAAGACCGCTGACGGCGCGGGCGGTGCCGATGGCGCGGGCGGTGCGGACGGCGCCGACGGCCCGGACGACCCGGAACCGGACAAACAGGCCGTCGCGGCCGGAAAGGACCGCTGAGATGGGCACCGCCACCGAGCACGCCATCGAGCACGCCATCGGCGCGGCGATGCCGACGCCCCGCCGGGGCCTGTCCGCCACCCTGCACGACTCCTGGGTGGTCGCGAAACGCAACCTGCGCAGGATGTCCCGCATACCCGAGATCGTCGTCTTCGGGCTGATGCAGCCGGTCATGTTCGTGCTGCTGTTCTCGTACGTCATGGGCGGGGCGATCAAGATCCCCGGGACGGACTCCAGCTCCGGCACGTACATCCAGTTCCTGATGGCCGGCATCTTCGCCCAGACCGTCACCTTCGCCGTCGCCGGCGCCTCGGCCGGCATCGCGGAGGACATGACCAAGGGCCTGGTGGACCGCTTCCGCTCGCTGCCGATGGCCCGCTCGGCGGTGCTGGTCGGCCGCACCCTCGCGGACCTGTGCCAGACCGCGTTCACCCTGATCGTGCTGGCGCTGGTCGCACTGCTGGTCGGCTGGCGGATCCACGAAGGGGCGCTCAAGGCGCTCGGCGCGTTCGGCCTGCTGCTCCTGCTCGGCTACGCCTTCTCCTGGATCGGCGCGCTGATCGGACTGTCGGTGCGCAGCCCCGAGGCGGCCACCTCGGCCGGGCTGATCTGGCTATTCCCGCTGACCTTCGTGTCCAACGCCTTCGTGCCGGTCAGCTCGATGCCGGGCTGGCTGCAGGGCGTCGGGTACTGGAACCCGTTCAGTGCCACGGTGCAGGCCTGCCGGGACCTCTTCGGCAACCAGGTCGGGCCGGTGGACGCCGCCTGGCCGATGCAGCACGCGGCGCTGGTGTCGATGCTGTGGTCGCTGGTGATCACGGCGGTGTTCTCCTGGCTGTCGGTGCGCAAGTACCGCTCGGCCGTGGGCTGAACCGTTTCCGCACCCGCACGCACCGAGGGCGGCCGCGGAGTCCAGGACTCCGCGGCCGCCCTCGGCGTCCTCGCCGCCGGATCAGCCGGCGTGCGGCACGACCTTGACGATCTTCACCATGGCCGGCTTGCCGTTCGGCAGCTCGTAGGTGGCCTCGTCGCCGATCTGCTTGCCGTCGATCGCGCGGCCCAGCGGGGACTGCGGCGAGTAGACGTCCAGGTCGTCGGCGCCCGCGACCTCGCGCGAGGCGAGCAGGAACTCCATCAGGTCGTCCTCGTCGCCGTCGAACGCGACCGTGACGACCATGCCAGGGGCCACCACACCCGAGTCGGCCGGGGCCTCGCCGACCTTGGCGCGCTCCAGCAGCTGGGTCAGCTGGCGGATGCGCAGCTCGTACTTGCCCTGCTCCTCCTTCGCCGCGTGATAGCCGGCGTTCTCCTTGAGGTCGCCCTCCTCGCGCGCCGCCTCGATCTTCTGGGCGATCTCGATGCGCCAGGGTCCGGTCAGGTGATCCAGCTCGGCCTTGAGCTGGTCATAGCCGGCCTGAGTGAGCCAGGTCACGTTCTCGCTGGTCTGGGTCACAGGTGCTCCTCGTAGGTGCTGGGGCTGTGCTGAGGGTGTGAGTCGTCAGCAGGGTCGTCGTCGATATCGGTCTTAACTACAAAGCAACGCCCGCTCCCGTACCAGCTGGTGCGGAAGGGGCGAAACCACGAGCCTAACAAGTCCTGCCGACAAGCGGGAGAGACGTTGTCGTGTCATTGACGGCGCGGTTGCGCCACGGTGTACAGGAGCGGCCTGTACCGGAACGTGGAGCGGGACTTCCTACGGATGCCCGCTCCCCCGGACGAATATGCGTCCCGGGGCGATCCCGCCCACCTCGCGGGGCTACTTCGCCGGCGTGCAGCCCAGCAGCTCGGCGGTGGTGCCGCGGGCGGTGGTGCGCAGGGTGACGGTGGCGTCGTAGCTCGACCCGGTCGCCGGGACCGGGAAGTCGGCCACCCCGACCACCCCGTGGTCCTCGCCCTGGGAGCGGACCGTGCAGGTGCCGGCCTGCCCGTCGCTCTTGCGCACGGTGAGGTGCAGCTGGACCTCGGAGTCGGAGAGCACCTGGAAGGTCGGCACCGAGCCGTTGATCTTCGTCTCGCGCAGCAGGTAGGACCCGCCCAGCCAGGCGATCAGGCCCAGACCGAGCACACCGCAGACCGCGCCGATCGCCTTCAGGCGGCGGTCCGACTCGCTGTTGCCGCGCCGGCCGTAGCGGCCCTCGGGCGGCTGCGCGGCGGTGGTCGGTGCAGTCATCGGACTTCGTCCTCTCCTAGGGAGGGGTCGCGCGGGTACTGCGGGGGAATGCGACGCCTCTCCAGTCCGTCACTATAGGAGGGGCACGCCCGCGGCCGATCCGGCGGGGGGCGGGGCTCGGCCCGTCGGCGAGGAGCCGGCGGGCCTGCCTTGCGGCGACGCGGCCCCGAACCGATCGGTTCGTACGGTGGTGGGCAGACCGGCTTGGCGGAACGCCCGACGATGTGGAAGGAACGCACGGCGTTGACTGAGCAGTTGCGACTGATGGCGGTGCACGCCCACCCGGACGACGAGTCCAGCAAGGGCGCGGCCACCATGGCCATGTACGTCGAGCAGGGCGTGGACGTGCTCGTGGCCACCTGCACCGGGGGGGAGCGCGGGTCGGTCCTCAACCCCAAGCTCCAGGGGGACCCGTACATCGAGCAGAACATCCACGAGGTCCGGCGCAAGGAGATGGACGAGGCGCGGGCGATCCTCGGCGTCCGCCAGGCCTGGCTGGGCTTCGTCGACTCCGGCCTGCCGGAGGGCGACCCGCTGCCCCCGCTGCCCGAGGGCTGCTTCGCCCTCCAGGACGTCAAGGAGGCGGCCGAGCCGCTGGTCCGGCTGATCCGCGAGTTCAAGCCGCAGGTCATCACGACCTACGACGAGAACGGCGGCTACCCGCACCCGGACCACATCATGACCCACAAGATCACCATGCTGGCCTTCGACGCCGCCGGGGACCCGGACGCGTACCCCGAGGCCGGCGAGCCCTGGCAGCCGCTGAAGCTGTACTACAACCACGGCTTCCCGATGGGCCGCATCCGGGCCCTGCACCAGTACCTCACCGAGCACGGCCACGACTCCCCGTACGGCGAGTGGATCGCCGGCTGGGAGAAGAGCGGCCGCAAGGAGCGCGAGATCACCACCCGGGTGCGCTGCGACGACTGGTTCGAGACCCGCGACCGCGCGCTGATCGCCCACGCCACCCAGATCGACCCGGACGGGCCGTGGTTCCGCGTCCCGCTGGACGTCCAGCGGGAGGTCTGGCCCACCGAGGACTACGAGCTCGCCCGTACCCTGATCGACGTGGACCTGCCGGAGGACGACCTGTTCGCCGGCCTGCGCACCCCCAGCCTGGCGGCCGAGGTCGCCGACACGCGGGACTGACCCACCCCCCGACGGCCCGGCTCGCCGTGAGCCGGGCCACCATAGAGATATGAGCGCCTCCGTGAACCTCGTCAACCTCGCCGCCGACCTCGCCGTCGACGACGCCAAGGTCACCCCCGGTCTCCTCGGCTTCGTCGTCTTCGCCGCCCTCGGCGTGGCGACCTGGTTCCTGGCCAAGTCCATGAACCGCCAGTTCAAGAAGGTCGACTTCGCGGAGGAGCCGGAAGCCCCCAAGGAGTGAACCGGGTGCCCCCACCGCGCGCCGATGCGCGAGGATGGGGGCATGCCGAATCGCCTGGCCGATGCCACGTCCCCGTACCTCCGGCAGCACGCCGAGAACCCCGTCGACTGGTGGGAATGGGGGGCCGACGCGTTCGAGGAGGCGCGGCGGCGCGGGGTGCCGGTGCTGCTGTCGGTCGGGTACGCGAGTTGTCACTGGTGCCATGTGATGGCGCACGAGAGCTTCGAGGACGCCGAGCTCGCCGGGCACCTGAACGAGCGGTTCGTCGCGGTCAAGGTCGACCGGGAGGAGCGGCCGGACGTCGACGCGGTCTACATGGAGGCCGTCCAGGCGGCGACCGGGCAGGGCGGCTGGCCGATGACGGTCTTCCTCACGCCCGACCAGGAGCCGTTCTACTTCGGCACGTACTTCCCGCCCGAGCCCCGGCACGGGATGCCGTCCTTCCGCCAGGTGCTCGACGGCGTGGACGCAGCCTGGCGGGAGCGGCGGCAGGAGGTCGGAGAGGTCGCCGGGCGGATCCGGGCCGACCTGGCCGAGCGGGCCGCCGTCTACTCCGCCGGGGCCCACCACCCGCCCGGCGATGCGGACCTGCACCAGGCGCTGGTGGCCCTCAGCCGGGAGTTCGACCAGGCGCGCGGCGGCTTCGGCGGGGCGCCCAAGTTCCCGCCGGCCATGGTGGTCGAGTTCCTGCTGCGCCACCACGCCAGGACCGGCTCGGAGGCGGCGCTGGAGATGGCCGTCCGCACCGGCGAGGCGATGGCCCGCGG
The DNA here is from genome assembly GCF_017427025.1 of Streptomyces sp. FH025. Taxonomy (GTDB): domain Bacteria; phylum Actinomycetota; class Actinomycetes; order Streptomycetales; family Streptomycetaceae; genus Kitasatospora. The sequence goes on along the minus strand of NZ_JAFLNG010000092.1, from coordinate 1,736 downwards.
CGGTATCCACGACCAGCTCGGCGGCGGCTTCGCCCGGTACGCGGTGGACGCCGGCTGGGTGGTGCCGCACTTCGAGAAGATGCTCTACGACAACGCCCTGCTGCTGCGCGCCTACCTGCACCTGTGGCGGGCCGCCGGCTCCGGGCTCGCCCGCCGGGTCGCGCTGTCCACCGCGGACTTCCTGCTGCGCGAACTCCGCACGCCCGAAGGCGCGTTCGCCTCCGCGCTGGACGCCGACAGCCTCGACGAGGAGACCGGCGCGATGGCCGAGGGCGCCTACTACGCCTGGGAGCCCGGCCAGTTGGTCGACCTGCTCGGCCCGGCCGACGCGGCCACCGCCGCCCGGCTGTTCACCGTCACCGCCGACGGCACCTTCGAGCACGGCACCTCCGTGCTCCAACTCCTCGCAGACCCTGAGGACTTCGCCGAGTACGAGGAGATCCGGCGGCGGATGTCCGAGGCCCGGGCGGCGCGGCCCGCCCCGGCCCGGGACGACAAGGTGGTCGCCGCCTGGAACGGCCTCGCCATCGCCGCCCTCGCCGAGACCGGCGCCCTGCTGGAGCGCCCCGACCTGGTCGAGGCCGCCGAACGCGCCGCCGACCTGCTGCTCGCCGTCCACCTCACCCCCGACGGGCGGCTGCTGCGCACCTCCCGGGACGGCCGGGCCGGCGCCAACGCGGGCGTCCTGGAGGACTACGCCGACACCGCCGAGGGCTTCCTCGCGCTGTACGCCGTCACCGGCGAGGCGGAGTGGCTCCAGCTGGCGGGCGGCCTGCTCGACACCGTCCTCAAGCACTTCACCGACGAGGCCTCCGGCGCGCTGTACGACACCGCCGACGACGCCGAGCAGCTCATCCGCCGCCCGCAGGACCCGACCGACAACGCGACCCCGTCCGGCTGGACCGCCGCGGCCGGAGCGCTGCTCACCTACGCCGCGTACACCGGCTCCGACCGGCACCGGACGGCCGCCGAGCGCGCCCTCGGCATCGTCGGCGCGCTCGCCGGGCGGGCCCCGCGGTTCATCGGCTGGGGCCTGGCCGTCGCCGAGGCGCTGCTGGACGGGCCGCGCGAGGTCGCCGTCGTCGGCCCGGCCGGGGACCGGGCGACGGAGGCGCTGCGCCGGGCGGCGCTGCTGGGCACGGCGCCGGGGGCGGTGGTCGCGGTGGGCTCGCCGGGGGCTTCCGAGGCCGCCGACGAGGTGCCGCTGCTGGCGGACCGGCCGCTGGTCGGCGGGGAGCCCGCCGCGTACGTGTGCCGGCACTTCGCCTGCGAGGCGCCGACCACCGACCCCGCGGTGCTGGCGGAGCGGCTCGGAGTCGCCGTCGCGCTCGAATAATGGTTCGCGGGTGGGCGATCGAGCGCGCGAGGATGGGCCATGACCTGGACCTTCAGCACCTCGATCGACGATTTCCGCGCCCGGGCCGGTGAGTTCCTGGCCGCCCGCCCGGCCGAGAACACCGTCCTGCTCACCGTCGTGCACCAGCTGGCCGAGGCGGGGCCGGACGCGTTCGGCGACCGGCCGCCGGTCTTCGGCTGGTGGCGGGCCGAGGAGGGCGGCCCGGTCGAGGGCGCCTTCCTGCAGACCCCGCCCTTCAGCCCCCGGCTGTCCTTCATGCCGGAGGCGGCCGCCGCCGAACTGGCCATCCGGCTGGCCGCCACCGGGGGCCGGTTCACCGAGGTGACCGGGATCGGCGGAGGAACCGGGGCGGTCCGCGCCTTCGCCGCCGCCTGGACGG
>NZ_JAFLNG010000919.1 GCF_017427025.1 Streptomyces sp. FH025 | reverse complement strand
ATCAAGGCCGTCCTGTCCGACGCCCGCTTCAGCTCCGACGCCACCCGCCCCGGCTTCCCCTTCATCAGCGAGGGCGCCCAGCAGCTGAGCTCCGACCGCCGCCCCAGCTTCATCCGGATGGACGACCCCGAACACGCCCGCTACCGCCGGATGCTCACCGGCGAATTCATGATCAAGAAGGTCGAGGCGATGCGACCCGAGGTCCAGCGCATCGCCGACGAACTGCTGGACCGCATGACCGAAGGCCGCTCCGGCGCCGACCTCGTCGCCGAATTCGCCCTGCCCCTGCCCTCCCTGGTCATCTGCCTGCTCCTCGGCGTCCCCTACCGGGACCACGACTTCTTCCAGGAGTGCAGCCACGTCATGCTGCGCCGCGACTCCAGCGCCGAGGACGTCGCCGGCGCCCGGGACAAGCTGCGCGACTACCTGACCGAGCTCACCGAGTCCAAGCGCACCGACCCCGACGACGGCATCCTCAGCCGCCTACTCGCCCGCGGCGAGCTGAGCACCGAGGAGGTCGCCATGATGGGCGTCCTGCTGCTGATCGCCGGACACGAGACCACGGCGAACATGACCGCCCTGTCCGTCCTCGCCCTGCTGCGCAACCCCGCCCAGCTCGCCCACCTGCGCGCACACCCCGAGTCGGTGGCCGGCGCCGTCGAGGAACTGCTGCGCTACCTGACCATCGTCCACGGCGGCGTCACCCGCGTCGCCACCGAGGACGTCGACCTCGGCGCAGTGCGCATCCGGGCCGGCGAAGGCGTCATCTGCATGATCAACACCGCCAACCGGGACGGGGAGGAGTTCCCCGGCGGCGACGACCTCGACCTGACCCGCGACGCCCGCCGCCACCTCGCCTTCGGCTTCGGCATCCACCAGTGCCTGGGCCAGCCCCTGGCCCGCCTCGAACTCCAGGTCGCCCTCAACACCATCCTGGGCCGCCTGCCCGAACTGCGCCTGGACGTCCCGTTCGAGGAAGTTCGCTTCCGTGGCGAGATGCTGATCTACGGCGTCCACGAGCTGCCCGTCGCCTGGTGACACCACCGCCTGACCGAACTAGCCTCACCCACGCCAACAACCCGATGCACCACAGCAGTTCGCCACGCCACGAAGGGAAGACCATGCTCGTCCACATCGACCAGGAGAAGTGCTGCGGCGCCGGAAGCTGCGTCCTCGCCGCCCCCGACGTGTTCGACCAGCGCGACGAGGACGGCGTCGTCGTCCTGCTCGACGCCCGCCCGCCGGCCGACCTCCACCAGGCCGTCCAGGACGCCGCCGCGGTCTGCCCGGCCGCAGCGATCCGCCTGGAAAACGCGTGACCGCACTGCGCGAGGTGGCCGTCGTCGGAGCCGGCGCCGCCGGACTCCACACCGCCGAGGCCCTGCGCCGCGCCGGCTACGACGGCCACCTCACCCTCATCGGGGCCGAGGACACCCCGCCCTACGACCGGCCCCCGCTGTCCAAGCACCTGCTCTCCGGCCAGTGGCAGCCCGAACGCCTCGCCCTGCGCGACCCGGCCACCCTGGACGAGCTCCGGCTCGACCTGCGCCTGGGCGTGCGGGCCGAACGCCTCGACCGTCGGGAGCGGGCCCTGCACCTGTCCGACGGACACCGGGTGCGCTGCGACGCCGTCGTCGTGGCCACCGGGGTCCGCCCCCGCCGCCTGCCCGGCGCCCAGGCCCCGCTGCCCGGCGCCCACGTGCTGCGCACCCTCGCCGACGCCCTCGCCCTGCGCGAGGAACTGCGCGCGGGGCTGCGGCTGCTGGTGGTCGGCGGCGGGCTGCTCGGCGCCGAGGCGGCCGCCACCGCCGTCGAACTCGGCGCCGAGGTGACCTGGCTGGTCACCAGCGCCACCCCGCTGGCCGCCGTCCTGGGCACCGAGACCGCCCAACTGCTGACCGGCCTGCACCGCGAGCACGGCGTACGCATCCACCGCGGCACCGCCACCGCCGTCCTGCGGCGCGCCGGCCGCGCCGCCGGCGTACGGCTCGCCGACGGAGACGACCTGGAGGCCGACGCCGTCCTGATGGCCATCGGCTCCCAGCCGGCCACCGAATGGCTGGCCGACAGCGGCCTGAACCTGGACGACGGCCTGGTCTGCGACGCCTACTGCGCCGCCGGCCCCGGCGTCTGGGCCGCCGGCGACGCCGCCTCCTGGCCCGACCCCGCCACCGGCCGCCACCGGCGCCTCGAACAGCGCACCAACGCCACCGAACAGGCCCTGCACGCCGCCCGCAACCTGCTGGCCGGCGAGGGCGGCGCCCGCCAGGCCTACACCCCCGTCCCGTACCTGTGGACCGACCAGTACGGGCTGCGGATCCAGGCCTACGGCCGCCCCGGCGACGCCGAGCACTTCGACGTCGTCGACGGCCACCTCGCCGAACACCGCTTCGCCGCCGCCTGCGCCCGCGAGGGCCGCATCACCGGCGCGGTCGGCATCGCCTCCCCCCGCGCCCTGCGCCAGCTGCGCGCCCAGGTCGCGGCCCACGGCCCGTGGCCGCC
>NZ_JAFLNG010000918.1 GCF_017427025.1 Streptomyces sp. FH025 | reverse complement strand
TCGCCCCCAGCAACCCGGGCAGCGCCGCACCGAGCACCGACCACGCCGTCCGGTACGCACCGGTCCGCGCCACCGGACCGAGCGCCGCCGCCAGCCGGGCCGGCTTGACGGTGCCCCGCGCCACCAGCTCGCCGAGTTCCCGCCCGAGCAGCGCCCCGTCCAGCTCCCCGCGCGCGGCGAGCACCAGCAGGGCGTCGACGGCCCCGGTGCGGTCCTCGGCGTGCCGGGCGCCCAGCCCGTACGCCAGCGCCAGGTGCAGGGCGAGCCCGGCCGGGCCGCCGGACTCAGCGAGGAGCGGCAGGAACCGGCCCGCGCCGCGCTCGTCCCGGTCGGCGCCCAGCGCGAAGTGGTCCAGCCAGCGGGCGGCCAGCTCCTCCCGGTGCCAGGGCAGCATCGCGGTCCAGTGCGTGATCGGCCGCCAGGCCCAGTCGTGCACCGTGCGGGCGCGGGACACACTGGGCTCGGTCGGCTCCAGCAGCGCCCGGAACTCGCGGTCGAGCCGCTCGCCGTCCGGACCCTTGGGCCCGGCGCCGATGCCGGGCTGGGCGACGACGATCCGCTGCACGTCCTCCCACCAGCGTTCCGCGTAGTGGCGGCCGCGCTTGGAGCCCCGGCCGGGCGCGAACAGTACCCGCTCGGACGGCTGCCCGGGCAGGCCGCCGGTGCGCAGCCAGTGCGCCAGCCACCGCCCGGCCGGCGAGGTGAGCGCCTCGGCGGCCCGCAGCACCTCCGGGTCGGTGCCGGGCCCGACCCGCAGCAGGGCCGCGCACAGGTCGGCCCGGCCCGGCACGACCCCGGCCGCCTCGTACCCCGCGAGGCGCTCGACCAGCACCTCCGCCGCGAGCGCGCCGGTGGCGTGGGTCGGGGTGGCGAGCAGGTACGGCGGCCGGCCGGCGACCACCTGCCAGGCGGCCTCCTCCAGCCGGGCCGCGAGTACGTCGCCGTGGACGGTGGTCTGCGGGCCGCGCAGCGGGGAGCGGCCCTTGCCGCCGAGGAAGTCCCAGAGCCGGCGCGGCGGCGTCTCGCCCGCCACCGCGGCCACCACGTAGAGGATGTCCCGGGGCAGGGTGTCCGCCCACCGGATGGTGCCGTTCCACGGGTGCGTCCGTCGGACCGGCTCCAGCGCCCCGACCAGCGCCCGCCGGTCCAGGTGGGCCTGCCGGACCAGCCCGTCCAGCACCCGTTCGAAGGCCGCGACGTCCCCCTCCCGGCCTGTCAGCAGGGCGGAGAGCTCCTCGGCCAGTTCGGCCGCCGAGCCGATCGGCGCCCCGAGCGGGCGCGGTTCGGGGGCGGGCGGCAGGAGTTCGTCCTCCTCGGCCGCCGGCAGGTCGCCGCCGACCGGCGCGCCGAACAGCTCGCCGGCCCTCGGGTGGTGGACGGGGTTCAGCGTCTCGGCGGCGGCGTGCAGCTCGGGCAGCACCGCCTCCCCCGCCGCCCGGAGGTGGCGGGCCACCACGTTGAGGGCCCGCTCCTGGACGCCCTGGTCGGCGTGCCCGAAGGCCCCGGCCGCCGCGAGCACCACCGGGCCGGAGCGGTCCGGCGCGCGCCGGGCGGCCTTCTCCAGCCAGCCCAGTTGGGCGCGGACGAGCTTCTTCTCGGTCCGGAACAGCACCACCGCCGAGGCCTCGACGAGCACCTCGGGCTCGACCAGTCCGGCCTCGTCCAGCTTCGCGAGCTCCCCCTGGGCGTGCCCGGCGACGGTCGACGGGCCGTCCAGCAGCGCCACCAGGTCGCGGACCCGGGCCGCGTACTCCTCGGGCGTCGGGTCGAGCGCCCGCAGCACGTCCAGGAAGGCCCGCTGGTCGGCCGGTTTGCCGCCGCGCAGCAGCCGGGCCAGGGAGCGGTCGATCAGGTCGGCCCGGTCCAGGACGCCGGTCGCGGCCAGCTCGGCGATCGCCTCCGTCCAGACGTCCCCCGGCCGGGGGCTGAGCCGTCGGGCCAGCGAGCCGCCGACGTCGGCCAGGTCGAACACGCGGGGCGCCAGCTCAGGGGTGAGCCGGTCGGCCCGCAGCTGTTCGGCGAGCGTGGGGCGCGGGCCGCCGACGTCGAGCGTGCCCTGCAACCAGCCGCGGACGAAGGGCTCGCTCACCGGCACCGCGCAGCCGGTGCGCCGGACGACGGCCTCGGCGAGCGGGTGCATCGACCAGCCCCAGGCCCGCGCGGGCCGCTCCGCGAGCCGCCGCGCCACCTCGATCCGCCACTCCCGCGGCTGCGCCTCGACCACCTCGTGCAGCACCGGGTGGCGCGCCCAGTCGCGGACGTTGAGGTCGTCGGCACCGAGCCAGCGCGCGGCGGCGGCCGGGCCGAAGTGGCAGCCGGCCCCGGCGACCAGCAGCGCGCCCCTGACGTCGGCCAGGGTCACCGACCAGTCCCCGCGCAGTTCCTTGCGCAGTTCCTTGAGCGCGGGCAGGCAGGCCCGCCGCCGCGTCCGGTCCAGGCCGGCCAGCAGCTCCGGTATCCGCGCCAGCAGCCCGGCCCGGACGGCCGCCAGCAGCTCCTCCACCCCGC
>NZ_JAFLNG010000917.1 GCF_017427025.1 Streptomyces sp. FH025 | reverse complement strand
GAAGCCGGCCCGGCGGTAGATCCGGGCGACGTCCTCGTCGGAGGCGGACAGGAACACCGTCCGTACGCCGCCGGCCCGGGCGTGCGCCACCAGGGCCGAGGTGACCGCGAGGCCCAGGCCGCGGCGGCGCGCGGACGGGAGCGTCCCCACCCCGACCACCTCGGTGACCGGGCCCACCGGGTTGTGCTGGCCCGCGCACAGCGCCTCGGCGCCGTCCAGCGCGGCGGCCAGCACGGTGCTGCCGTCGGTGATCCGCCGCGCGATCCGCGCCACCGCGCCCTCGGCGGTCAACTCCGCCACCGCCGCGGCCAGTTCGACCGTGCCGGCCGGACCGATGGCGGTGCCCGGGTCGGCGAAGGCCAGGTGCGGGACGGCCACCGCCGCCGCCAGCTCCGGCGCGTCCGCGGCCAGCACCCGTACCGCCACCCGCTCCGGGAGGTCCGGCGCCGGGGCTGGACCGTCCTGCGGGCCCAGCACCAGCAGCGGGTGCGCGTGCACCGTCAGCCCGGCCGCCTCCACCGCCGCGCGCAGCTCCGGGTTCCGCTCGGCCACCCACTCGAAGGCCTCCGGCTCGCCCAGCGCCCGCTGCCGCTCCAGCACCCGGAGGACGTCCTCGGCGGTGGCGGGCGGGCCGTCGTGGCCGAGCGTCGGGCGGGCGTAGTACGGCCAGCCGGCACCCTCGCGGACGAACAGGGTCAGCGGGCCGAAGTCCTCGGCGCGGGCGGCGCCGCGCGGGACGGTGTCGTAGTAGCGCTCGATCTCGTCGAGCAGGGCGTGGTCAGGAGCATGATCAGCAGAGGTCACGGCGTGCATCCAAGCAGGGGCGCCGGTGGGGCGCCAGCGTTTTACCCGGCCGTCACGGCTCCGCCCGCCCCCGGGGCGTTCGATTGTTGCCGAACGCTTACCGGCTCGCGGTGATCTTGTGCGGGTACGCAGGGCAAGCTGAGGCCTTCACAGCTCTGCCGAGGGGGACGGCGGACGTCCGGATTTCGGCGAGGCAAGGGGGAAGACAGGCCCATGAGGCTCTGCTTTCTGGTGGAGGAGCACTACCGGAGGGACGGCATGCCGCTGGACGTCGCACGTCAACTCGTCGCATGGGGGCACCGGGTGGACGTGCTGCGCCCGGGGGATTCGCTGATCGCGATCTCCGAGGCGGTTCGGGCCGGCAGCCACGACGCCTGGGTGCTCAAGACGGTCTCCGGCGGGCCCGGACTCACCCTGCTGGAGGCGGCCGCCGCCGTGGGGCTCACCACCGTCAACGACGTCCGCTCGATCCGCGGCGTCCGGGACAAGGCGCTCGCCTCGGTCATCGCCCGCACCCGAGGCCTGCCCGTCCCGGTCACCTACGCCGCCGCGCGCTGGGAGCGGCTGGCCGAGATCCCGTCCGCCGAGTACCCGCTGGTCGTCAAGCCCGCGGACGGCAGCTCCGGGCGGGCCGTCCGGCTGGTGGCGGGGCCCGACGATCTGATCGGCCTCGGGCCCGAACTCGCAGGGGAGGGGCTGCTGATCGCGCAGCCGTACGTGCCCAACTCCGGGACGGACCTCAAGGTGTACTGCGTCGACGGCGAGCTCTTCGCGACGGAACGTCCCTCCCCGCTGCACCCCGGACAGGGCGTGCGCGAGCGGCAGGTGCCGCTGTCGGCGAGCGTCGCGCGGATCGCGGCGCAGGTGGGCGAGGTGTTCGGGCTGGACCTGTTCGGGGTCGACGTCCTGCTCGGTCCGGACGGGCCGATGGTGGTGGACGTCAACGACTTCCCGAGCTTCCGGCAGGTGCCGGAGGCGGTCGCCAGGGTCGCCCGGGCGGTGCTGCGGCTCGCGCGCAGCGGGACGGCGGCGTCGCTGCCGGGGACGCCTGCCGCGTTGGTGCCGGCGGGTGGCCTTCCGTACGGGCGACCGGACATCGGTAAGGGTGAGTTGCTGTGAGGGTCGGACTGATCGCGCGGGACCCGGGGCACCCGGTGCTCGCGGCCGCCGCCGGGGAGCTGGTGCGGCACGGGTGCGAGGTGGAGGTCGTTCCGCCCGGCGGCGCGGTGGCGGAGCCGGCCGATGTGTACCTGCTCAAGGCCCGTACCCCGCAGGCGATTTCGCTGGCCCGGGAGCTGGAGCGCCGGGGTGCGGTGGTGGTCAACTCGGCGGCGGCGACGGAACTCTGCCAGGACCGGGTGCGGATGGACGCGCTCGCCCGGGGCGCCGGACTGCCCTTCGCGCCGACCTCGGCGGCCGGGCTGCTGGGTGAACTCGCCGATCTCGCTCACCCGTTCGTGGTCAAGAGCCGGCACAGCCGGCGGCACGACCTGGTCGCCAAGGTCGACAGCGCGGCCCGGCTGCGCGAGCTGGCCGAGCGGTGGCCCGACGAACCGGTGGTCACGCAGCCGTACGTGCCGGGGAGCGGCTGGGACCAGAAGCTGTGGGTGATCGACGGGGAGGTGTTCGCGACGCGGCGCCGCTCCGAGCTCTCCCCGGGGGACGGCGAGGCCCAGGAGTGGGAACCGCCCGCCGAACGGGCCGCGCTCGCGTTGCG
>NZ_JAFLNG010000916.1 GCF_017427025.1 Streptomyces sp. FH025 | reverse complement strand
GGGCGGCGGTGGCGGCGATGCCGAGGGCGCCGCCGAGGGTGCGGATGATGGTGAACAGGGCCATCGCGCGGCCCATCGCGGGTGGGGGAACGTCGGCGAAGCCGGCGATCTGGACGGTGAGGACGGCGGTGCCGAGGACGAGGCCGACGGCGAACATCAACACCCGTACTGTCCAGGGGTTTTCGGCGAAGCCCAGAGAGCCGAGGACGACCGCCGCCAGTAGCAGCGCGGGTAGCGCCAGGCGGCGCGGGCCGAGGCGGGGCAGCAGGCGGTCGACCACCTGGGAGGCGGCCATCAGGCCGATCGCCTCCGGGAAGACGCTCAGCCCGGCGTCCAGGGCCGAGGCGCCGCGTGCCGCCTGGTAGAGCAGCGGGAGCACGAACAGGGCACCCATCAGGCCAGCCGAGGTGAGCAGGGCCAGCCAGCTCGCCGTGCCGAAGGTCCGGTCGGCGAGCAGTCGCAGGTCCACCAGTGGTTCGGTGGTGCGGAGTTGGTGGCGTACGGCGACTCCCGTCAACACCAGGCCGATCAGGCCGGTGAGCCAGACCCCCGGCGAGGACCAGCCGTGCGACGGGCCGAACCCGAGGGCGTAGGTGAGCAGGCCCAACCCCGGTGTGGCGAGCAGGAATCCGGTGGTGTCGAAGCGGCCGGCCGGGGGCTCCTCCTGCTCACCGCGCAGGCCGGTCAGCCCGAGCAGTACGGCGGCGGCCCCGATCGGTACGTTGACCAGGAACAGCCAGTGCCAGGACAGGTGTTCGGTGAGGTAGCCGCCGAGCGGCGGCCCGAGGGCGGGCATCAGCGCGGTCGGGACGATCAGGATCCGGCCGAGGCCCGCCCGTTCGTGCGGTTCGAAGGCGCGGAACAGCAGGGTCATCCCGACCGGGGTGAGCAGTCCGCCCGCGACGCCCTGGACGGCCCGGGCGGCGGCCAGCGTGCCGAGACCGGGGGCGGCGGCGCACAGCGCGGAGGCCAGGGTGAAGACGGTGAGCGAGGTGAGGAAGACCCGCTTCACGCCGTACCGGTCGCCGAGCCAGCCCGCCACCGGCAGGCCGAGGGCGAGTCCGACCAGGAAGGCCGTCTCCACGGCATTGGCCGCCGAGACGGGCCGGCCGAAGTCCTCGGCGATGCGGTACAGCGCGGGGTTGACGATGGTCGAGTCGAGGCCGTTCATGCACATCGCGGCCGTGTAGACGACGACCACGGCGGCGCGCCCCGCCAGCAGGGGGCGCGCCGGGGCCTGGACCGCCGGAGGGGTCACAGGTCGGTCCAGTGGGCGGTGATCCACTCCAGGGCGGCCGCCCGCTCGCACGGGCCGTGGGCCGTGTTCCAGCCGGCCGGGACGGCGGCGAAGGCGGGCCACAGGGAGTGCTGGCCCTGGTCGTTGACGAGGGCCAGGAACTCGCCGTCGGCGTCGAAGGGGTTGGCGGGGGCGTCACTCATGGGTGGTCTTCTCCAGGCGGTCGAGACGGTCAAGACGGTCGGCGATCACGCTCGCGATGTGCGCGATCGGGGTGGGCAGGGTCATGTCCTTGTGCGAGCAGGCCACGTTCGTGTTGTCGATCCGGCCGGACACGTACGGGGACCAGAGGTCGGGCACCAGGGTGTCGTCGATGGTGTCGACGGTGGCGCGGAAGAACAGCACGTCGCCATCGAAGCGGCGGTGGTCGTAGCCGCGCACCAGGTGGTTGGTGTTGAGGTAGATCCGGTTGAGCGCGGCCACGGTGGCCTCGTCGAGTCCGGCGAGCGGGCTGCCCTCGCGGCGCAACAGCTCGGTGACGGCGTCGAGTTCGAGCGGCTTGCCGTCCAGGTCGGCCGGTCCGAAGCCGCCCATGGTGAGCAGGGCCTCCAGCGCCTCGGCCTGGTCGGGGACGGGCAGCTCGCGGAAGCCCTCTGCGGGGTAGGCGTCCAGGATGGCGAGCAACTCGACGTCCTGGCCCAGTTCCTGGAGCCGGACGGCGACGGCGTGCGCGATGATCCCGCCGGTGGACCAGCCGAGCAGCCGGTACGGGCCCTCGGGCTGGACCTCGCGCAGCCGGTCGGCGTAGTGCGCGGCGAGCTCCTCCAGGGTGCCGGGCAGGGCCTCGCGGGCGGTGGCGGCGCCGACGCCCTGGGCCTGGAGGCCGTAGATCGGGAACTCGGCGGGGAGGTGGCGGATCAGGCCGGTGTAGCACCAACTCAGGCCGCCCGCCGGGTGGACGGCGAACAGCGGACGCTTCCGCCCCGGGGCGACGGGCCGCAGGGGCAGCAGCACGTCGAGGGCGTCCGCCGCCTGCGAGCCGACGGTGAGCGCCGCGTCGAGGGCGGCGACGGTGGAGGCCTGGAACAGGGTGCCGATGCCGACCTCCGCTCCGAGCACCTCGCGGATGCGCCCGGCCAGCCGGACCACGAGCAGCGAGTGGCCGCCGAGCGCGAAGAAGTCGTCCTCGGCGCCGACCTCGCCGGTGTGCAGGACCTCCGTCCAGGCCTCGGCGACCAGCCGTTCGGCGCGGCTGCGGGGCGCGGTGCGCTCGCGGCCGGCCGCGGTCGC
>NZ_JAFLNG010000915.1 GCF_017427025.1 Streptomyces sp. FH025 | reverse complement strand
CTCGCCTGGGGCCCGTGCCAGGAGGGGCCGTTGGCGGCGGCCGGCGCCGAGTGCGCGCGCCTGAGCGTGCCGCTGGACTACCGCGATCCGGGCGGGCGCACGCTGGCCCTGGCCGTCTCCCGGATCCGCGCCGCCGACCCGTCCAAGCGCCACGGCATCCTGGAGACCAATCCGGGCGGGCCCGGCGGCCGGGGCCTGGAGCTGCCCGTGGAGATACGCGCCCAGATGGCCCCGCAGGCGGCCGCCGCCTACGACCTCATCGGCATGGACCCGCGCGGCGTCGGCGCAAGCGCCGGCCTGGACTGCGCTCTGAACCGGGGCAGCTGGCTGCGCTCGAGTGGCCCCGGCGGGGACGGTTTCCAGGAGGCGTGGCGTCTGTCCAAGGCCGACACCGATGCCTGCTGGGACAAGTACCCCGGCCTGCTGCCCCACCTGACCACCCTCAACACCGCCCGCGACCTGGACGTGCTGCGCGCCGCCCTGGGCGAGCGGCGCACCTCCTTCTTCGGCCAGTCCTACGGGGCGCTGCTGGGCGCCGTGTACGCGCAGCTGTACCCGGAGCGGGTGGACCGCCTGGTCCTGGACAGCGCGCCCGACCCGGCCCGCTACGGCGCCGGGCTGCTGCAGGACATGGGCGCCGCCAACGAGCGGGCCCTGGACGACTTCGCCGCCTGGGCCGCGCCCCGCGACGGCCGGTACGCGCTGGGCGCCACCCCCGGCGCGGTGCGCGCCACCGTCGAGGGCTTGGTGCGCCGCGCCGAGGCGGCGCCGATCCTCGTCGACGGACAGCGCCTCGACGGGCACCTGCTGCCGTTCCTGCTCACCCTGTGCCAGGGCGACGACCGCGACAACGACCTCTACGCGGGCGTGCTGCGCCAGCTGCTGGACGCCGCCGACGGCAGGCCCGTCCAGGCGAGCCCCGCCCTGCACGAGCTGCTGGGCGCCGTCCTGGCGCCCGGCCCGGACGCCGGGGCCGCGATGGCCGCCGCGATCGGCGTGCTGTGCGACGACGTGCCCGTGCCGCGCTCGCCGCAGTGGTACCGCGCCGCGATCGAGCGCTCCCGCGCCGCCCAGCCGGTCTTCGGCCCGACCTACAACAGTCCCTCCCCGTGCGCGACGTGGCCCCTGTTCCCGGCCGAGCCGCTGCCCGGGATCCGCACCACCGTCGCGGCCCTGCAGATCCAGTCCACCGGCGACACCCACTCCCCCTACGCCGGCGCGCTCGCCCTGCATGAGCGCATGCCCGCCTCCCGCCTGCTCACCGTCCCCGGCCGGATCCACACCGTCTACCTCAACGGCTACAGCGCCTGCGCCCAACAGGCCGTCGACGCCTACCTGTTGACCGGTGCGCTGGCGCCGTCCGACGCCACCTGCTAGGAACGGGCGGGCGCGGGCGGGCCGTTCACTGGCCGACGCGGCCGTCGACGCGCTCGCGCAGCAGGTCGGCGTGTCCGCAGTGCCGGGCGTACTCCTCGACCCGGTGCACCAGCAGTTCCCTGACCGCGATCCGGTCCTTGCCGACCCGCTCCCCCAGGTCCGGGAAGGCGGCCAGCGCGGCGTCGGTGGCGGCCTGTTCGCGTTCCAGGTCGCGCCACGCCGCCTCGACCACGGCCCGGTCGGCGACGGCGCCCTCGAAGTCCGCGTCCCGCCCGCCGTACAGCCGGGGCATCCGCTCGCCCTCGCCGAGCCAGCCGCGCCAGCCGCGCTCCACCTCGGCCAGGTGGCGCACCAGTCCGAGCAGCGACATCGTCGACGGCGGGACGCAGCGGCGGGCCAGCTGCTCGGCGTCCAGGCCCTCGCACTTCATCCGCAGGGTGAGCCGGTAGTTCGCCAGGAAGTCCTGCAGCGTGGCGAGTTCGCCCTCCGGACTGTTCCCGTTGTTGCGGGGGTCGTCGGAGGGATCGGCCCACATGTCGGGGTACACGCTCGCGGCACTCCACCGCTGGACTCGCTCGGTCATACCGCGCATGATCACCCCCAGCCTCCCCTGCCCGCCACCGATTTCCCGGCCCGGCCCGGCCGGCGCGGGCTCCGCGGGCCGCGTGCGGTCTGGAAGCCGGGGTCCGCATCCCGGCCGGCCTTCCAGCGGCGTTACTCCTCCAGCCAGTGCACGTCAGCAAGGCGGGGTGTCGCCGAGCAGGACGCTGAGCGGGTAGGGGTCGTGCTCGCCGGTGAGCAGCCAGCAGCCTGCGCAGGAACTCGGCCATGCCGCAGGCGAAGAGGGTGAGGTCGTCGCGGGTGTGCCGGCCGCAGACCAGCACCGGCCGCCGGCCGGGGTCGGGATCGGTGGTCGGCCAGCACGGGATGTCGGCGCCGGAGGTGACGCCCCGCGGATGTCCGAACCGCTCAGGGTCCTGCCCGCGGACCCCGGGGCCGACACGGCCGTCCTTTCGTTCGTTCACGGTGTGGCCGGGAGCCCACGGGTGAGCGCCGGCGCCCCGTCAGCCGGCGGCCCGTCAAGGCGCTAATCGGTGCTGTCACCCGATCGGGGCGTGCGGTGTGCGCCGTGGCGGGGGCGGGACGTAGCGTCGTCG
>NZ_JAFLNG010000914.1 GCF_017427025.1 Streptomyces sp. FH025 | reverse complement strand
GGTCGCGCGGGCGGGGCAGGTCGACGGTCAGCTCGGAGCGGATGCGGCCCGGGTTGGAGGAGAGCACCAGGATCCGGTCGGCCAGCAGCACCGCCTCCTCGATGTTGTGGGTGACGATCAGGATGGACTTGACCGGCGCCTCGTGCCCCTCCCACAGGCCGACCAGCTCGTTGCGCAGGTTCTCGGCGGTCAGCACGTCCAGGGCGGAGAACGGCTCGTCCATGAACAGCGCGTCCGGCTCGACCACCAGCGCCCGGGCGAAGCCGACCCGCTGGCGCATCCCGCCGGACAGCTCCTTGGGGTAGGCGCCCTCGAAGCCGTCCAGACCGATCAGGTCGATCGCCCGTAGCGCCCGCTCGCGCCGCTCCCGCTCGTCCACCCCGCGCGCCTGGAGGCTCAGCTCGACGTTCTGCTGGACGGTCAGCCAGGGCAGCAGCGCGAAGGACTGGAAGACCATCGCCACCCCCGGGTTGGCGGCCCGCAGCGGGGTGCCCCGGTAGGTGACCGTCCCGGAGGACGGTGCGATCAGCCCGGCCAGGCAGCGCAGCAGGGTGGACTTGCCGGAGCCGGACTTGCCGAGCAGGGCGACGATCTCGCCCTCGGCCAGGTGCAGGCTGATGTCGTCGAGCACCGGCAGGGCCCGGCCGTCCGGGGTGGTGAAGGTCTTCGTCACGTCGGCGGCCTCGACGATCGTGGTGCGGGTGGCGGTGGCCATCGCGGGCGGCTCCTCGGTGGGCTGGGTGGAGACGTGGCGGGTCAGAGGGAGTAGCGGGTCTCGGAGAGCCGGTAGAGGCGGCGCCACAGCAGGCGGTTGAGCGCGACCACGTAGACGCTCATCACGCTCACCCCGACCAGGATCTTCGGGAAGGCGCCGGTCCCGGTGGCGTCGGCGATGTACGCGCCGAGCCCGGTGGCGGTCAGGTGGTGCGAGCCGTACTCCACCACCTCGGCGACGATGGAGGCGTTCCAGGCGCCGCCGGCCGCGGTGATGCCGCCGGTGACGTAGTAGGGGAAGACGGCCGGCAGGATGAACGCCCGCCAGCGCAGCCGCCCCCTGACCTGGAAGCCGGTCATCGCCTCGCGCAGGTCGGTGGGGATCGCGGAGGCCCCGGCGATCACGTTGAACAGGATGTACCACTGCGCGCCGAGCGCCATCAGCAGCACCGAGCCGATGTTCAGCGAGATGCCGAGGGCGACGAAGGCGGCGGTGGCGAAGGGGAACAGGAAGTTCGCCGGGAAGCTGGCCAGCACCTGCACCACGGGCTGGGCGAACCGGGTGACCTTGGGGTTCATCCCGATCCACACCCCGACCGGCACCCACACCAGGGTCGCCGCCGCGAGCAGCAGCAGCACCCGGCCGAAGGTGGCCGCGCCGAGCGCGAAGGCGTGGCCGAACTCGCCGAGGCCGACGGTGGTGTCGACGTAGTCGAAGGCCCTCCAGGCACCGAAGAGCACGACGGCGGTCACCGCCCCGGCGAAGAACACGTCCCCGGCGCGCTCCTGGGAGGCGGGGCGGGCCAGCGGGTGCTCGGCCAGGCCGAAGACCCGGGTGCCCCGGTCCAGCGCGAGCCCGACGGGTCGCAGCGGCCGGGCGACCAGGTCGGGCAGGCTGGAGCGGCGCAGGAGGTCGAGGACGACGCTGCGCGGCCGGTCGGCGGCCTCCGACTCCTCCACCCGGAACCGCTCGGACCAGGCCGTCATCGGCCGCCAGAACAGCACGTTGACGCCGATCACCATGACGACCATCACGCCGATCGCGATGCCGACCTGGTCGAGGTTGCCGTGGCCGATGGCGGTGGCCGCGTAGGAGCCGATGCCGGGCAGCGCGTAGTGGTGGTTGAGCACGCTGATCGACTCGGAGGCGGCGAGGAAGAACCAGGCCCCGCCGAAGCTCATCATCCCGTTCCAGACCAGCGGGATCATGCCGCTGGGCACGTCGAGGCGCCAGAACCGCTGCCACTTGGTCAGCCGCATCACCCGGGCCGCCTCGTCCAGTTCGCTCGGCTGGCTGACCAGCGAGTAGTAGAACGCGAAGGTCATGTTCCAGGCCATCGAGGTGAAGATCGCGAAGATCGACGCGCACTCCAGGCCGAGGGTGGAGCCGGGGAAGAGGTTGATGAAGGCGGTGACGGTGATCGACAGGAAGCCGAGGATCGGCACCGACTGGAGGATGTCCAGGACCGGCAGCAGCACCTTCTCGGCCCGCCGCAGCCGGGCCGCGGCGATCGCGTAGACGAAGGTGAACAGCACCGAGGCGGCCAGCGCCGCGAACATCCGCAGCAGCGAGCGGACCGCGTAGTACGGCAGGTCGGAGGGGTCGGTGGAGACGGTGGCGGGGGCCTGGTCGGGCAGGAACGGCGCGTCCAGCGAGGGGGCGAGCCGCAGCAGTCCGTACAGCAGGGACACCAGGGCGGCGGCGACCAGGAGGTCCACCCAGCGGAACTCGGGGCGGCGCCACACTCCGCGCGAGGGGAAACCGTCGCCGGCCACCCGTACCACCGTCCGTCCGCTGCTCGCCTGCTCGCCGCCGTGGGTCCGACCGCGCACCAGC
>NZ_JAFLNG010000913.1 GCF_017427025.1 Streptomyces sp. FH025 | reverse complement strand
CCCGACCAGCCCCAGCGCCGGATCCGCCGTCCCGGCCATCGTCCGCACCACCCCGTGGTACGCGAACCGGGCCGGCCCGCCGAACACCAGCAGGTCACCGCTGTGCAGCTCGAAGTCGGTCCACGGCCGGGTCCTGGTCTCGGTGTTCCCGAGCCGGAAGACGCAGCCGTCGCCGAGCGAGAGCGAGACCACCGGTGCGTCCGTCCGTTCGTCGCGGTCCTGGTGGAGGCCCATCCGGGCGCCGTGCGGGTAGTGGTTGACGATCGCGGTGTCGGGTGCGTACCCCGCCGCGCCCGCGACCTCCGCCACCGCGCCGCCGTACGCCTCGGCCACCGCCCGGCGGGCCAGACGCCCCAGTTCGGGCGGGAACGGCTTGACGGGCGCGCCGTCCTCGGCGACCCGCCGGTACCCGTACGGGTACCAGTGCCACCCGAGACTCACCATCCGCACCGACATCACCCCGCCGGTGGGCATCCGCACGGTGTGCAGTCCGGCCGGCGGGCGGGCCCACTCCCGGCAGGCGGCGATCAGGCGCAGCTGCGCGTCGAGGTCCAGCCAGCCGGGCAGCAGGACGGCCCCGGGGGCGGGCTCGGAGCGCTCCCGCGCGGCGGGGTCGCCGGACGGGTCGCCGAACAGCTCACCCTGGATCACCCCACCATCCTCCCGCACCACCCCGACGGAGACCCGGCGGAAATCCGACGGGGACCCCGGCGAAGGCCCGGCACCACGCCGAGAACGCCCCAACACCGGGCAGGCCGACACCCCCGGGAACGCCGACGGCCGCTCCCCCGCGCGGCGGAGGAGCGGCCGTGACAGGCCGAGCAGCCGGTGTCAGCCGCTCACGGGGCCTCAGATGCTGAGGGTCTGGCCCGGGAAGATCAGGTCGGGGTTGCCACCGATGACCTTGGCGTTGTTCTGGTACAGGTCGTGCCAGTCCAGGCCCTGCGCGGCGGCGATGGAGCTCAGGGTGTCACCGGACTTGACGGTGTAGCTGCCCTTGGCGGCCTTCGGAGCAGCCTTCGACGCGACGTCAGCCTTCGGAGCGGCCTTCGGAGCGGCCTTCGGAGCGGCGGCGGCCTTCGGGGCGGCCTTCGGCGCGACGTCAGCCTTCGGAGCGGCCTTGGGCGCCGCGGCGGCCTTCGGGGTGGCGGTCTTCGGCGCCGGGGTCTGCGCCGGCTTGGCGGCGGCGGACCCGGCGGCACCCGCCGAGGTGTCGACGGCGGCCGGAGCGCCGCCCTTGGTCAGGCCGGCCTTGACGGAGCACACGGGCCAGGCGCCCGGGCCCTGCGAGGCGAGGACCTTCTCGGCGACGGCGATCTGCTGCGCCTTGGTGGCCTGGTTGGCCTGCGAGGCGTAGGCGGTGCCACCGAAGGCGGCCCAGGTGCTGGAGGTGAACTGGAGGCCGCCGTAGAAGCCGTTGCCGGTGTTGATGGCCCAGTTGCCGCCGCTCTCGCACTGGGCGACGGCGTCCCAGGTGGCGACGGAGGCGGCGGAGGCCGGAGTGGCCGTGACGAGGCCGGCCACCGGCAGGGCCGCGACAGCGGCGCCCGCCACGACGGCCATCCGCACGCGGTTGCGCTTGGTGGCGGTGGAGGTTGTGGCAGCGGCGGTCTCGTGACGGAAGGTCATGGGGTTCCTCTCGACAGCCCCGGGCGGGCATGCGGAACCAGACCCTGGAGAGGGCCGCATTCGCTTGCCGCGTCCGTCGGACGGCCGTGCACGTGTCGGACGTGCCGCTGCCGCCCCGGCCACCCAGCCGCTCGCCGGCGACCTGTTCGAGCGATCGCGTCGGCGGGCACCTGCCGCGCCCGGTCGGAGCCGGGGGGCCGTGCGTCGGGGGTGAACCCGGGTGGCGCTCGTTGCGCCGCCCAAGAAGCTACGAGTCGGTAGGCGGGGAAACCAAAACTCCACCGGTCTCCCCAGCTCAGCAAAGGGTTACCGGCGGTAAGAGCCACATAATTACGCCCGGAATGTCCGGTTTAGCCATCGATTCCTAGATCAAACATCCCGATCGCGTGACTCACCTCACGGTTTCGATCCGGTGGTTCCGCGATCGACATCGACAGATTGCGACCACGAGTGCACTCAGTGCGGTCGAATCCGGGGCAATTCTCGTCAGCCTCGACGGGCACCCGTGACGCCTGACACAAGGGCCCGTTGGGCATGGCGCCCTCCCCCTGTCCGCCCCAGAACCCCATCCACACCCATCCGAGGAGACTCTGTGCCGCGCATGCTCGACGTCAGCGACGAGGTCCGGTCCGAGATCGGCGACGACGAGGCCGACCGCCTGCTCGGCGGCGACCGCGCCCCCGCCACCTACGAATGCACCTCCTGCCGCACCCCCGGCGACACCCACGTGGAACCCACCAGCACCGTGCTGTTCGTCGGTGACGAGACGGCGGTCCTCGCCTTCGCGCACGCCCGCTGCATCCCCTCCCAGGTCGTCCCGGTCTCCGAGGAGCAGCTGGTCGGCGCCGTCCGCAGCATCAACCAGTCCCAGCCGGCGCCCGTCGCACCCATGCCCGTCGTACCCGCGCAGGCCGTACCCGGGC
>NZ_JAFLNG010000912.1 GCF_017427025.1 Streptomyces sp. FH025 | reverse complement strand
ATTTTGGTCATGACATTGTTCGGATGCCGGACCTGTCCGGCGCTCGCGGCGGTCGGACCGTCGCGCCGGGCCCCGCGTCAGGCGCCCAGGGCCGCGCGGACGGACTCGGCCAGCGGGACGGTCGGGCGGCCGATCAGCCGGGCCAGGTCCCCCGGGGTGCCGGCCAGCTCACCGCGCGCGATGCCCGCGTCCACGTCGACCAGCGCCTGGGCGAAGCCCTCCGGCAGGCCCGCGCCGACCAGGGCGGCGAGGTGCTCGGCCGGGGTGACGTCGCGGTGCTCGACCGGCTTCCCGGAGGCCTTCGCCAGCTCGGCGGCCAGCTCGGACAGACTCCAGGCGGCGTCGCCGCTCAGCTCGTGGACCGTGTTCTCGTGGCCCTCGCCGAGGAGGACGGCGACGGCCGCGTCCGCGTAGTCCCGGCGCGGGGCGGTGGCCACCCGGCCGTCCCCGTTGCTGCCGAGCACCACGCCGCGGGCCACCGTGCCGGCCGCGTCACCAAGGTAGTTCTCGGTGTACCAGCCGTTGCGCAGGAACGCGTACGGCAGGCCGGAGGCGAGGATCAGCTCCTCGGTCGCCTTGTGCTCGTCGGCCAGCCGGAAGGTCGCCGCGCCCGGGATGCTGGTGTACGCGAGCAGCGCGACCCCGGCGGCCTTCGCGGCCTCGACCACGTTGCGGTGCTGCGGGATCCGGCTGCCGACCTCGCTGCCCGAGATCAGCAGCACCCGGTCCCCGGCCGCGAAGGCGCCGACCAGGGTCTCCGGCCGGTCGTAGTCGGCCACGCGGACGGTCACCCCGCGCGCGGCCAGGTCGGCCGCCTTCTCGGCGGAGCGGACGACGACCGCCAGCTCGGCGGCGGGGACCTCGGCCAGCAGGCCCTCGACGACGAGACGGCCGAGCTGGCCGGTGGCTCCGGTGACGACGTACATGGTGATGCTCCTCGGTGATCGGTGTGTGATCGGTGTGGCTCTGACCTCTTCACTCACCTTAAGGAGGACACTAACCTTTCGAAAGTACGCACTTCGAAGTACGGTACTGATACCGAGGTAATGGCATCGACCATGACGTGGAGGTGAGGACGTGGAGAACGCGGGGATCGTGAGGGAGCTCCCGCCGCCGAACGTGTTCGACCGGATGTGCCCGTCCCGGGGCGTGCTGGAGCACGTCACCAGCCGCTGGGGCGTGCTGGTGCTCGGCGCGCTGCTCGAACGCGGCTACCGGTTCAGCGAGCTGCGGCGGCGGGTGTCGGGGGTCAGCGAGAAGATGCTCGCCCAGACCCTCCAGACGCTGGAGCGGGACGGCTTCGTACGGCGCGAGGCGCACCCGGTGATCCCGCCCCGGGTCGACTACAGCCTCACGCCGCTGGGTCGCGAGGCCGCCGAGCTGGTCGCCGCACTGGCGCACTGGTCCGAGCGGCGGGTGCCGGAGGTCGCGGCCTCGCGGGAGGAGTACGACGCGCGGGCCGCCGTTACAGCCCCCTGATCAGCGCGTCGAGGCCGTCGAGGACGCGGGCCAGACCGAAGGCGTAGGCGTGGTCCGGGCTGTACGCGCCGCCGTGCGCCTGGCCGGCGGCGGCTCCCACCCGGGCGGCCACCGGGTAGCGCTCGGCGTCGAAGACCCGGGCCAGCAGCCCGGCGTTGGCCTCCCACCACTGGGTGTCGGTCAGCGCGCTGTCCTGCTGGGCGGCCCGCGCGTCGGCGGCCATCCGGGCGCACGTCTGGACGAAACCGAGCAGGTGGGTCAGCGCGGCGTCCAGGTCGACGTCCGGCAGGCCGGTGCCCTCGAAGGCGCGCAGCTCGTACTCGTACTTGGACATCAGGCCGGGCCCGAGCGGCGGGCGGCTGGTGGAGACGGCGGCGACCCACGGGTGGGCGCGGAACAGCGCCCGGTTGTCGTCGGCGACGGCGGTCACCCGGGAGCGCCAGCCCTCGTCGGCCGGGGCGCTGCGGGGCATGGTCGCGTAGACGGTGTCCAGCATCAGGTCGAGCAGCTCGGCCTTGCCGGGCACGTAGGTGTAGAGCGCCATCGGGGACAGCCCGAGTTCCTGGGCGACCCTGCGCATGGTGACGGCGTCCACGCCCTCGGCGTCGGCCAGGGCGATCGCGACGGCGGCGATCTCACCGGTCGAGCGGGCCTGCCTGGGGCCGCGCCGGCCGGGCTTCTCCTCGGCGGTCAGCCCCCAGAGCAGGGCGAGGGTGCGCGCCGGGTCTCCTGCGCTGCTGCGGTCCGTGGCCATGCCCGGATCCTTTCACGGCGCCCGTCGGCCGGGGCGGCTACCGTCTCCCCCATGACCAGCCCAGAGCCGCTCCCCGGTACCGACACCGCGCAGACCCTCCGCCCCCGGGTGACCTGCCGCCGCTGCCACCGGCCGCTGCACGACCCGGAGTCGCGGATGCTGCGGCTGGGGCCGGAGTGCCGGGACCCTGCGGAGCGGGTGGACCGGTACGAGGTGGACCAGGAGCCGCTGCCCGGGGTGGGGTGACGGCCGACCCCGGCCCAGGCTCCTCGCTCCAGCCCCGCCCTGGCCCCGGCGTAGCCACGCCCTGGCCCCGCCCT
>NZ_JAFLNG010000911.1 GCF_017427025.1 Streptomyces sp. FH025 | reverse complement strand
CGCCCCCGACCGGGCCGAACCGGTTCCGCCCGCCCCGGCCGGCGGCGCCCTGGCAGGGCACGCTCCCGGCCACCGCGCTCAAACCCGGCTGCCCGGAGGACCTGAGCGTCGGCGGTGACGGCGTTGAGGACTGCCTGCACCTCAACGTGTGGGCACCGCGTAGCGGCGGTGCGCCCAAGCCCGTCCTGGTCTACCTGCACGGTGGCGCGGACGAACTCGGCTCCGCCGCCGGACAGGTCTTCGACGGCGGCCGACTGGCCGTCCGGGGCGACGCGGTCGTGGTGGACCTCGACTACCGCCTCGGCATCCTCGGCTGGACCGAGCTCGGCTCGCTCGACCCGTCCTACGCGGGCTCCGGCAACAACGGGCTGCGCGACGAGGCCGCCGCGCTGGCCTGGGTCCGTCGGCACATCGCCGCCTTCGGCGGGGACCCGGGCGCGGTCACCGTCTTCGGGCAGTCGGCGGGCGCCGTCTCGATCAGCGCCCTGCTGGCCGGGGACCACCCCGAGCGGCTGTTCCGGCGCGCCGTCGTCCAGAGCGGACCGGGCTACCTGGTGCACACCGCGGCCGCCGCGCGGCGCACCGCCGAGCGCATCCTCACCACCGGCGGCATCCGGTCGGTCGCGGACCTCGACCGGCTGTCCACCCGGGAGGTCCTGGAGCTTCAGGAGCGGGCACAGGGCGGGCTCTCCGGGCCGTCCTCCGCCGTCTTCTTCGGGCCGTCGGTCGACGGTGCACTGGTGCCCGGGCCGGTGGTCGAGCGGATCGCGGCCGGCAGCGCCCGGCACGTCGACGTGATGACCGGCACGGCGGAGAACGAGACCGACTACTGGGCGCTGTTCGATCCCCGCGTGCTGGACGTCCCGCTGAGCGCGTACCGCAGCCTGCCGCCGGTCCTGGCCGGCCGCAGGCAGGAGATGTACGACCGCTATGCGGCGAACCGCCCCGGGCTGGCCGAGGGGCGGGTGGTCAACGCGATGATCACCGACCAGACCGAGCGGGTGCCCACCCTGCGCCTGGCCGAGGCGCAGTCCCGCTGGCGGCCGACCTACGTCTACCAGTTCGACTGGCACGTGCCCTACGTGCCCGGGCTCCCGGCGGCCCAGAACCTCGGCGCGATGCACACCCTCGAGCTGCCCTTCGTCTTCGGCGGCCTGGACCTGAGCCGCTTCCCGCGCGGCGCGCAGACCGTCGCCGAGCAGGGGCCGGCCCTCGCCGGGCTGTCCGACCGGATGATGGCGGCCTGGTCCGACTTCGCCCGCCGGGGCGAGCCGGGCTGGCCGTCCTACACCCCGGACGGTCGGGCGACCCGGATCTGGGACCTCGAACCGAGTGTCCGGTACGCGCCGCACGACGATGAGCGCGCGCTGTGGGACGACTACGACTTCGCGGCCTGGGACGGGTGACGGGTTTCAGCGAACAGATTTCAGCGAACAGCTTTCAGATGACAGATTTTGAAATCTGTCATCTGAAAGCTGTCATCTGTTTTCCGTCAGCCATCCGAAGGGCGGGCGCCCGGCCCGACCGGGGGCGCCGTTCTCACGGCAGCCGCTCGACCAACACCATCGCCGCGTCGTCGTCCAGCCGCCCGCCGACGTGGGCGAGCAGGTCGCGGCGCAGATGGTGCAGCAGTGCGACGGGGCGCTCGGATTGCCAGGCGGTGACACGCTCGGTGAGCGGGTAGAAGCGGCGCTGGGCGTCCCGGGCCTCGATCACGCCGTCGGTGTAGATCAGCAACCGGTCGCCGGGGCGGAACGGGAAGGTCTCCACCTTGTACTCCACCGGGGCGAGTTCGCCGAGACCGAGCGGGGGTGCGGGGTGGCGGGCCGCGAGGGTGGTGATGCCCTCGGGGCGCAGCAGCAGCGGGGGCGGGTGGCCGCAGTCGATCAGGCGGACGGGCGCGCCGTCGTCGGGTATGTCGAGCAGGACGGCGGTGATGAAGGACTCGCCGCCCTCGTCGGGGGCGCCGTCGGCCTCCGGGTGGTGCGCCGCGCGCGACTTGCGGAACGGCCAGGCCCGCCTGGGCTGCCGCGACGGCTTGGACTGCGACGACTCCGGCGACCGCCGCGACTGTTCGGCGAACTGGGCGAGGTCCCAGCAGACGCTGCCGTCCAGGTAGGCGGCCAGCCCCGGCAGGTCGGTGTGCAGGTGGGCGGCGGCGCGGAAGGCGCCGAGCAGCAGGGCCGCGTCGCCGAGCGAGGACAGGCCCTTGCCTCGCACGTCGCCGACCAGCAGCCGGGTGCCGGTGGCGGTGCGGGCGGCCGCGTACAGGTCGCCGCCGACCTGCGCCTCGGCCTCGGCGGCCAGGTAGACCGAGGCCAGGTGCAGCGGCCCGATCCGCTCCGGCAGTGGGCGCAGCAGGACCCGCTGGGCGGTCTCGGAGACCGAGCGGACCCGGGCCAGCTCGCGTTCGTGCCGGTCGCGCAGCACCCGCAGGCCGACGATCAGCGTCGAGACGACGACCTGCGCGCCCAGCTGGGTCTCGATGTTGGCGCTGGTCAGGCCTTCCCGGACGGCGCCGATGACGGTGAGCGCGGCCAGTGCGAGCACCGCGACCCCG
>NZ_JAFLNG010000910.1 GCF_017427025.1 Streptomyces sp. FH025 | reverse complement strand
CGCGGCCTTCTTCCGCGGGGAGCCCGAGCCGGCGGCGAGCTCGGCGGCGATCTCCCGGGCGGAGAGGGGGGCGGTGATCTCCGAGGTCTCCTCGCCCGGGGAGTCCTCCTCGTCGGGTTCCGCGGGAGCGTCCTGGCCGTCGGCCGTGGAGGCGTCCGCGGAGGGGGCGTCGACGGCGCCCGCCGGGGCGGTCTTCCCGCCCTCCAGCTCGTCGATCGCCGCAGCCAGCGCGGCTTCGTTCGCCGACGCGTCAGCTGCTGACGTGTCGACGACCGCCTTGGTGCCATCAGCCACCGTGGTCCTGCCTCCCCTTGTGTCGCCCCGGCCTGAGAGAGTCGCTGGAGCCCGCGGATTGGCCGCCCTGTGCTCCAGGACAATTGTGCCCACTCTTCTCCACCGGGTACGACCGCTGAGGGGTCCGCTCGGTTGCGCACCGGTGGAGAGATGTGGTGCAGATTCGACACCGGGCCGTCATGCGGTGGCCCGGGCGGTCCCGGCCGCGGGTGGCGGTCCAGGAGACGGCCGGACGGGCGGAGGAGGCGGTCGCCCCCGGTGACGCCCGGTCAGGGCGTCCGCTCGTCCGGCCGGTCGTGGCGGGGTCAGCGGCCCAGTCGGCCGCGGACCATGCCCAGCATGGCGTTCAACTCCTCGATCCGCAGGCGCTTCGCGATGAACGCGAAGACCACCAGCTGGACGCCGCCGCCCAGGACGACCGACAGCACGCTGCCCGGCCAGCCGCCGAGCACCTGCTGGATCGCCAGGCTGATGCCGAGGCCGACCACCGCGGCCGGGACGCAGGCGGCGGCCAGCCGGCTGTACGTCCTGCCGATCCGCTTGGTGTCCAGCCCGCCGATCTTCTTCTTCAGCTTCGGCACCGCGACCATCACTCCGATGGCGTAGCCGAGGCCGTAGCCGAAGGACATCCCGGTCACGGTCCACTCGGAGGGCAGCACGACCCAGCAGATCAACGAGAAGACGGCCTGGCAGGCCGCGACCCAGACGGTGTTGGAGAACGGCGTCCGGGTGTCCTCGTAGGCGTAGAAGCCGCGCAGCATCACGTACTGGGCCGAGTACGGGATCAGCCCGAGCGCGAAGGCCGAGAGCATCAGGCCGACGTTGGTCGCGTTGTCCAGGGCCGTGGAGCCGCCGCCGACCGCGTAGATCGAGCGGCCGATCGCCGGGCCCAGCGAGAGGAACAGGAAGGCCGCCGGGACGACCGCCACCGCCGTGGTGCGCAGCCCGTAGGAGATGTCGTCGCGGACGGCTCCGGCGTCCTCGTCGGCCGCCGCCCGGGAGAGCCGGGGGAGCACCGCGCTCATGATCGAGACGGTGATGACGGCCTGCGGGAGCTGCCAGATCAGCAGGGCGTTGGAGAAGGCCGAGAGGCCGACACCGCCGTGACCGCTCTTCTCGGCCGCGCTGCCGGCGGCGGTGGCCAGCTGGGTGATCACCAGGTAGCCGGCCTGGTTGGCGAGCACGAAGAAGAAGGTCCACTTGGCCAGCCGGGCGGCCTTGCCCAGGCCGTGGCCGCGCCAGTCGAAGCGCGGCCTGTAGTGGAAGCCGGCCGCCCGCAGGTACGGGATCATCGACAGCGCCTGGACGGCGAGGCCGAGCAGGGTGCCCAGGCCGAGCAGCCGCACGCCCTCCGGGGAGATGTTGCCCGGGGTGACCTGGGTGCCGTTGTAGCCGCCGTAGACCCAGATGTACGTGCCGAAGGTGAAGATCACCACGATGTTGTTGAGGACCGGGGTCCACATCATCGCGCCGAACCGGCCGCGGGCGTTGAGGATCTGGCCCATCACGACGTGGATGCCCATGAAGAAGATGGTCGGCAGGCAGTACCGGGCCAGTGCCACCGTGGTGTCGGCCGAGGCCGGGTCCACCATCAGCGGGTGGGCGATCAGCTGGACCAGCAGCGGTGCCCCGAGCACCGCCAGGAACACGACGCCGCCGAGCCCGACCATCACCAGGGTGAGCAGCCGGCTGGCGTAGGCGGTGCCGCCGTCCTCGTCGTTCTTCATGCTGCGCACCAGCTGCGGCACGAAGACCGCGTTCAGCGCGCCGCCGCCGATCAGGATGTACAGCAGGGTCGGCAGGGTGTTCGCCGCGTTGTACGAGTCACCCATGACCGCGATGCCGATCGCACCGGCGATCACCATCGTCCGCAGGAAGCCGGTGCCCCGGGAGACCAGGGTGCCGGCCGCCATGATCGCGCTGGAGTTCAGCAGGCTCGCGACCTTGCCGCCCCCGCCGCTCGGCGCCGGGGCCGTCGGCTCGGCCGCGACCTCCTGCTGCTGTGCGGCGCGCTCCTCGGCGAGGTCCGCCAGCGGCTCGACCGCCGGGGGCACCGCGACGGCGGCCACCTGCATGGTGGCCTCCTCCTCGGAGAGCGGCGGGTCGAACTCGATCGGCGGGACGAAGGGGCGCTGCCCGTCCTGGACGCCGTACTGCGGCTGCTGCCCCGGGTAGCCGCCCATCGGCGGGGGCGGCCCGAAGCCGGGCGCGACCGGGGGCACGGGCTGCGGAGCGGGCTGGACCGGCTCGGGCTGCGGGGCCGGCGGG
>NZ_JAFLNG010000091.1 GCF_017427025.1 Streptomyces sp. FH025 | reverse complement strand
CGAAGAGGCGCCGGGCCCCATCCGTGCGGCCTCGGAAGGGAGAACAGCCATGCGTCGTCGTCTCACGGGGATCGGTCTGCTGGCCGTCGTCGGGGTGCTCGCCCTCGCGGTGCCGGCGCAGGCCGCGACGGGGTTCCTGGTGGTCAACGGCGTGCTCCACCAGAACCCGCCGCGGGGTTGCTACGCGACCTCGTCGCCGGTGTTCATCGAGAACTTCACGGACTCGACGGTCCTGGTGCATTCCGCGGCGAACTGCCAGGGCCCGGTGACGGCGGAGATTCCTCCCGACACCTCCCAGCGGACCTTCGGAGGGAGCTACTTCGTCCTCTGAGTCGAGCCGACGTGAGAGGAAGCCCATGCCGTTCACCCTGGCCCACCCCGCGGCCGTACTGCCGTTGCTGCGGCGGCCGTTCAGCAGAGCCGCGCTGGTCGCGGGGGCCGTCGCGCCGGACATGCCGTACTTCGTCTCCACGGTGGGACTGCCCGTCAGCGCGCGGTCCTGGTACGAGCCCTTCGTCAACGCCACCACCACCCATGGCGTTTCGGGCGTCGTCCCCGTCACCCTGCCGTACGCCCTCACCCTGTGGGCGCTGCTGCGCGCCGGCCACCGCCCGCTGGCGTCCCTGCTGTCGCTCGCCGCCGCCCCGTCGTGGCCCGGGAGCGTCGGTGCGCTGGTGCGGCGCGCCGGGTGGATCGTGCTGTCGGCGCTGATCGGCATCGCCACGCACCTGGTCTGGGACTCCTTCACCCACTTCGACGGCTTCGTGGTCACCCACGCACCCTGGCTCGACAACGCGATGGTGGGCGGCCTCAGTTGGGCGCGCGCACTGCAACACGTGAGCACGATCGGCGGCCTGGCCGCCCTCGCGGTGTACGGGTGGCGCGGCCGGGCCCGCCTCCTCACCGGTGACGGCCGCCGCACCGGGCCCGGCGGAGCGGCCCGGCGCCGGGTCCTCCTGGCGATGGCCCTGGTCACCGCCGTCGGGGCCGTCGCCCACGCCTGGCGGTGGCTCACCGGCCCGGAGGAGGTCGCCACCGGACTGCCCCTGAGCGCCGTGGTCGAAGGGGCGCTGTCCGACGCGGCGAAGGGCGCGGGCGCCGGTCTGATCGTCAGCCTGGCTCTCTACGTCCTCGCATGGTGGATCCGGCGGGCCGTCATGGCCGCCCGCCCCCGGGAGGCCGGAGCCAGCGAGCTGTACGACGACGCCCCGCAGGCGAAGTCGGCTCTCCCGTAAGCCCGGAGGAGTGGGAAGTCGGCGGGGCCGACTTCCCACTCCTCGCAGCGGCCGGTCCGGGCGGTTCCTATCGACGGGGCGGCAGGCCGAGGGCGGCGGCCCGGTGGCGGGCGCTGCCCCAGGCGAGCGTCAGGACGAACCACAGCGCGGCGACGTACCGGCGCAGTCGGCGCGGTCCGGCGGCCAGCCGCTGCGACAACTCCGCCCGCCACCGCGGCATCAGACGGAGCCGGGCGGGCTTCGTCAGCTGCGGGCCGACGAGTGCGGTCAGCAGGACGCCGGGCACGCGCAGCAGGGCGTTGCGGAGCACGGCGGTGGAGACTTCGAGGACGACGGCCGCCAGCAGCGCCGCCAGCAGCGCGGTGCGCCAGCCCGTCACGTCCTCGCCGAGGAAGAGGGTGTGCGGCGCGGTGGGGGGAACCATGGAGAGCTTCATGCCTCCTCGACGAGGTGGGGGCGGTCGCGCTGCCACCGGCCCACGCCGCGTCGGGCCTGGTCGACGCCCGTGCAAGGAAAGGGAGTTCCACATCGTCGAAGGAGTGAGGGATGGCGTCGGACCACCCCCGCGAAGTCCAACGGAAGGACGCCCATGGCGAAGTCGGAAGGGGCGGGCGCTCATGGCTCGTCCCCGTCGGCGCCGATGAGCGAGGCGCATCTTGAGGAGCTCGTCCGTGACCTCCTGCCGCGCCTGGTGACCAGTCTCCGCGAGATGACGCACGACGAGCAGACGGCCGAGAACATCGCGGCCAGGACCTGCATGGTCGTGATCAACGAGGTCCGCAAGGGGACGGTGTTCCACCGGCCGGTGATCGCCTACGCCACCACCGTGGCACGGCGGATGGCCATCGACCACTGGAGGTCGGCCGCTGCCCGCCGGGAGGAACCGGTCGCGGAGATCCCCGAGGGGAGTCGGCCCGCGACGGCCCGGGACCCCGGCCCCGACGGCACCGACCCGGGCGCCCGGCTGGAGTTCGAGGAACTGCTGCGGATCGTCCACAAGGCGATCGGCGACCAGCGGCAGGCGAGGATCTGGGAACTCCACCACATCTGGCTCTGGAAGGGGACGGAGATCGCCGAGACCCTCGGGATCTCCGCGTCCACCGTCTCCCGCGAGCTGAAGAGGGCGAACGAGCGGGCGCGGACGGCCCCGGTCCCGCTGCCGCGCCGGGAGGCCGACTGACTGGGTCCGCGTCTAGGGTCCGCGGGCCGGCCGATCGGTCGGCCCGCGGGCCCGGGTCGGGGCGCCAAGAGGAGCCTCGCGACCGGTGGCGGCGTCTGCGAACGCCGGACCACCGGCGGTGTCACGGGAAGGGAAAACGTATGCAGGAGTTCGGGCGGCCGCCACGGGGGGCGCGGCCGCAGAACCAGCAGGGGGTCGGGGGGACCGACGTGTACGAGAGCTGGGACACGTTGTACGCCGGGTTGTCCGCGGGGGCGAACGCCCTCGGCGACCCCGTCGGCGAGCAGGCGGGGGATCTGTCGATGTGGGACGTCCCGTGGTCGGTCACGGAGACGGGGGGGATGTTGTGAGGCGCTCGGAGTGCCCGAAGAAAGGTGTCGGGCCGCGGGTCACACCGACGGTTCGGTGGGTGCACGTGCTGGTGCTCCAACTCGTACTGGTCGTCCACGCGTGCGCGACGGTCAGCCGGCGGGACGCCGTGGGGCTCCTGACGGCGGCCGGCAGTGCGGCGGCCCCGCCTCCCCTGCGGCTATAGCCCGGGGCACCCCTGAGCAGGCCTGCTGCCAGTAGAGGTGGCAGCAGGCCTGCTCGGGAGCCGCAGTCGGCTCAGGCGGACGGCGGGGACCACATGCCGAGCCACTGCTCGGCGTCCCAGGCCTCGAACCGCTCCACCTCGGTGAAGCCCAGCTTCGCCGCGAGGCGCATCGAGGGGAGGTTGGCGGTCTGGGTGGCGAGCACCACCGGTTCGCCGGGAAGCGCCCTGGCGAGCCAGTCGAGGGCCGCCGTGCACGCCTCGGAGGCGTACCCGTGGCCCCATGCCTGCGGCAGGAACAGGTAGCCGAGTTCGGCCCTGCCCGCGACGGTCGGGCGGCGGTCCTCCGCTGCCCTCCTGAGCAGGATCTGGCCGATCATCGACCCGTCGAGATCGACGACGAAGCTCCCGGGCCACTGCTCGGGCGCCTCGGGCGTCGTGCGTTCGAGCTCGTCACGCGACCGGGGGCCGCCGAGGTAGGTGTGCACCTCCGGCGAGGCCAGCAGTTCGATGAACGCCGCACGGTCCCGGGCCTCGGACGCGCGGAGCACGAGCCTTTCGGTCCTGATCGGGGCGGGCGGCCAGGCGACGGGTCCGAGATCATCCATCGTTGGAACCTACCGCACGGCAAGGCCATGACCCGTCGCACGAGAAGTCGGCGGGGCCGACTTCTCGTGCGACCCGCGTAGGCTCCCGGCATGGCTGACGGGGTGGATGCGCGGGAACTGTACGAGGCCCTGGGGTGGTACGAGGGGGTGGAGCCGTACGGGACGATCGTCGTGCCGTGGCTCGACCGGGCGGCTCGGGACGGCTACCGCGCCCGGCTGGCCACGGCGGCCGAAGACGACTCATGGTGGGCCGAGGAGGGAACGGGGCCCACCGGTCGGCAACTCGTGTGGGAGCTCTACGCCCTGCACCGGGTCAGCGACCGGCTGCTGCTCCCCTTCCAGCCTCCCTCCGACGAGCCCGGCTCGCCGGACCTGCGGCACCCCCTCTCGCAGCGCGAGTACCTCGACGTGTTCGCCTCGCTCGGCATGGCGCCGTTCGAGGACGGCGACGCGTTCGACGCGTTCGACCCGTTCGATCCGTTCCTCCACGAGATCGTCGAGGTCGACCAGGCCGACGACCCGCACGCGCCGATCGAGATCACCGAGGTCCTCTGGCCCGGCCTGATGCTGGGCAGGCTGCTGTTCAACCGGGCCGGCGTGCGGATCCGCGCGGGCGTCGAGCACGCGCAGCGCGGCGTCGCGGACCGCTCGCCGCTGTACTGGACCTTCCGGCGCCGCCACCGGCCGACGGTCGACCTGTCCCAGGGCTGGGGTGGCAACTCCCAGTGGCGCACCGGCTTCCGCCTCGACTACCGGACCCCGGACGGTGACCGGCTCAACGTGGCGGGGAACCGTCCGATCGACGGCAGCGCCCACCTGCACCCCGACCACCCGGAGAACCTCGGCCCCGAAGAGAGGCTCCTGACGCCCGGCGAGCGGCGCGAACTGTTGCGCCACCGCTGCCTCCTGCGCGTGCCCGAGGCGGCCGACGCACTGGCCGGATCGCCCGGCTGGGAGCGGGATCTGCTGGTCTTCGACTGGCGGCTTCCGGACTCCGAGACCTGACCGGCCGATGGGCGGGGGCGGCGCCCGGTCGGTCCACCGACCGGGCGCCGCTGCCGTTCACCTTCAGGCCGGTGTGGTGACCGCCTGGCCGAGGTGCCGGGCGAGGAACCGGACCGTGCTGTCGACCTCGAACCTGGGCATTTCGAGGTGCTTGCCCGCGTTGGCGTGCAACGTCTTCTCCTTCGAGGCGAAGGCGTCGAACAGCGCGAGGCCGGCCTCGCGCGGAATGTGCTCGTCGTCCCACTGGAGGGCGAACTCGACCGGGACGGTGATCCGCTGGGCCTTCTCGACCAGGGCGTCGGGCCAGTGCGGGCCGAAGGCCGCGGCCGTGATCCTGGGCTCGGCCGCTACCAGCGGGATCCCGATCGCGGTGCCCAGGCCGATGCCGACGAAGCCCACCGGCCCGTCGGCGCCGATCTCCGGGAGCTCCTGGAGGGCGTCCAGGGCGGCCTGCCACTCAGGCACGGCGAGCTCGGCCAGGCGGGCGTTGTAGCGGATGATGACCGGGCCGGTCGGCTCGCCCGCCGCCTGCGCCTGGCGCAGCTCGGCGATGTCCTGCTCGTCCTGGGCGTTGCGCGGCCGGTCGCCGTGACCGGGCGCGTCGATGACGGCGACGTGGAAGCCGCAGCCGGTCACCAGGCGCTGCGCCCGGGCCGTCATCGCCACGTGCTTCTTGTGGGCGCCGCCGCCGTGGCCCATCAGGACCAGGGGCGCGCGATCGGTGCCGGAGGCCGGCGACCAGAGAACCCCGGGGACGCCGCCAACGGTGAAGTCGCGCTCGATCATGCCGTTCGACGACGACTCGGCGGTGAATTGCAGAGAGTGCATGGGGTGTTGCCTTTCGGGAGTGCCTTGTTGTCGAGGCGCTCCCGGCGACACCTACGTCAGTCGCCGGCCGTGACGGAAAGGGGGAGCACCCACATCGCTACAGCGTTCACGGGTCTCACCTCCTTGGGCGGCATCACGGTCACCTGCAAGTTACAAGTCCGAGCGTCGTCCCGTCCAATCCTTTGTCGAGGGCTTGCTCGCCGATCCGGCAGCTCTCATTCCCCGGACCGCGGTGGCGACGACGGCGAGGGCGATGGTGGCGATGCCCGAAGCGGCCAGCACCCGGTGGGGGCCCAGCGCGGCGGTGAGGGGGCCGCCGAGGGCGGTGCCCAGGGGAGCGGCGGTGAGGAGGACGGCGCTCCGGGTGGCCAGGACGGTGGTCAGCCAGGCTGCCGGGGTGCGGTCCTGGAACAGGGTGAAGGACAGCGCGGTGAAGGGCCCGTAGATCACGCCGCCCAGCGCGAAGCAGGCGACGGAGGCGGCTGCCGGAATCCCCAGCCCGAAGGGCAGGAGGGCCAGGCCCCAGCCCGCGACGATGCCCAGGGTGACCGGCCAGAGCGGGAGCCTGCGCAGGGTGCCGACCATCAGGGCGCCCAGCACGGCACCGACGCCGTAGAGGGTCCAGTACAGCCCGAGAAGGCCCGCACCGGCATGCAGATCATCGGTGACGTGCAAGGGGAGCGCGACCTCCACCGGCCCGTAGAGGAAATTGAGGGACCACGTCAGGGCGAGGACACCGAGCAACTCGGGTTGGCCGCGCAGCAGGTGGAGCCCGGCCGCCGACCGGCCGGTGTCGAGCGGCGCGGCTGGCGCGGTCGGCACGGACGATTCGGCGGGCGCGTCGCCCAGCCGTCCGACCCGGACAGCGAGGACGGCGAAGGACACGGCGTCGAGGCCGATGATCCAGGCGGGACTGACGGACACCGCCAGGAAACCGGCGAGCGCGGGACCGACGATGACGGCCGCCGAGGTGCTGGAGCTGACCAGCGCGTTCGCGGCCAGGCGCTGCTCCGGGGGAAGCATCCGGGCGAGCAGGGAGTACCTTCCCGCACTGCCCCAGGCGTGCAGCACGGACGATCCGGCGAGCAGGGCGACGTAGAGGATCGGGTGCAGCACGCCCATCGCCCAGGCCAGGGGCACGCACCCGAGGAGCACCGCGCGCACCCGGCTGTCGGCGACCAGCAGGCGCCGGGGAGGGAGGCGGCGCAGCCGACGGCCGAAGAGCAGTGCTCCGACGGCCCCGGGAAGGGCGTAGGCGGCGACGGCGGCGCCGACCACCAGCCCGCTCCGGCCGGGAGGCGCGATCAGGACGGCCAGCCACGGGACGGCGACCATGCTCATCCCGTCACCGAGGTCGGAAGCCGCCAGGGTCGGCAGCAGCCGCCGGAACTCGCGGTGGGCGAACAGCGGTTGGTAGGTCTGAGGCAGCAGGCGAGTGGCCGGGAGGAGAGTCACCCGCTCAGGCTCGTGGCTCAAGCAGGCTTGAGGTCAAGCGAGTCGGCGAGCCGGACCTGCGGCGCGCCCGCCGTTGCCCGACGGGCATCAGCTCATCGATCGGCCCGAGGAGGGGACGACAGGGACGTGCTCACGAGATCGGCCATGGCGGCGGTGGCCATGCGCCGGTGGAAGCGCCACAGGAAAGGGTTCTTGGGGCCGGGTGCGCCGAAGAACCCCTGCGGCGTCACTCTCGGTTGCACGGTGTGGAAAGCCACGGCCCTTGAGCAGTGTTTGCTGCCAACGCAGGGATGCGGGTCCCGCACGCCACGTCCGGCCGCCTTCTAGGAGTAGTACGTGTGCAGGTCGTCGGATGCCAGCCCGGTTCCGTGGTGGACGGCACCGCTGGAATAGGTTCCACGAAGATGAGAGGCCTGACCGGTACGCTGCTGCTCGATCAGCATTCCGGTGCCGTCGTCCGAAAATCCGCCACGTGACCGATCCCGGCGGGCCAGGAAAATGACGGCGCCAATGACGGTGGCCACGAGCCCGGCCATGAGCGCGATGACGACGCCCAAGATGTCCCCCTCATCCCAACGGTGAATCACTTCATAGCACGTACGTGCGGTACTTGTAGGCGAAGTAGCCATCGCCGCGGTAGCCGGAGTTCCACGAGGCCACCACATGGCCACACGCCGCGCGGGCCGGCTGGAAATAGGTGGTGCAGCCGGCGGGCCCCTCGTGGTCGCACTGCCCGTAGTTGACCGCCGGCACGGCCGCCGCATTGGCGCCGGCCGTGCCGCCCATCACGGCCGCTGCCGAAATCGCCATACCGATACGGCTCGACCTATACGTATTGGACCCCCCTCAAACGGGTTTGGAGTGGGAAGTCGGTGGAGCCGACTTCCTGCTCCGTCAGTGTTCCGGCCCGGGTGATGCCCCGTTCTTCACTCGAACGGGTGGGTGGCGGGTGGTCGTCGAGATCCGGGCGAGGACGGCTGCGGCCTGCGTCGGGTTGGCGCGGAGCCAGGCGGCCAGGTGCTCTCGGACGGCCTCTGCGACGCAGGTGCGGACGGGGCCGTTGCCCAGCCAGTCGCGGATGCTCCCCTCGAACTCGGGGTGATCGAGCTTCACCGACACGACCGCCGTCAGGCCCGCGCCGAGCTGGGCGGGGGTGAAGTCGGGGTCGGACGGGGCGAGCAGCTGTCGCTCCCGGGCGTAGGCGGTGACGGCGGCCGCCAGGCCGTCGCGGAAGCCGACCTCGTGCGTGCCGCCGCTGGTAGTCGGCCGGCTGTTGGCGTAGCTCGCGACCCGCTCCTCGGGGGAGTCGCACCAGAGGAGAGCCACCTCGACGGTTCCCTCCATTTCGGAGTACTCGCGTTCGAAGCCGATCACGTCCGGGTGGAGGGGTGCGCTCTGCTCCGCGATGTGGTCCCTCAGCCCGCCAGGGAAGCGGAAGCAGACGGCCCGGGGCGCCGCGGGGCCGCGGTCATCGGTCAGAGTGATGTCCAAGTCCCGGTTCAGGAAAGCTAGTTCCCTGAAGTGTTCGGCCAGTGCGTCGAACGAGAACTCCAGTGTCTCGAAGATCTCGGGATCGGGCCGGAAGGTGATCGTGGTCCCGCTGCCGTCGGCCGGTCCGGTGCGGGTGGGTGTCGCGACGGCTGCGCCCCGCTCGTACTCCAGCACCCAGCGGGCGCCGTCGCGCCGAACCTCGGCCGTCAGACGGTCCGACAGCGCGTTGGCGACGGCCAGTCCCAGGCCGAAGTGGGCGCCGAACAGCGAGCGTCGGTCGGCAGGCTGTGCCCCGCAGCCGAGCACGGCCAACCGGGTCTCCAGCGGAGGGCCGTCGCTGTGGCCGGCGTGCTCGACCGGGAGACCCGTGCCGTCGTCGGCGACGCGGACGGCGCCGTCGGCGGTGAGGGTGATCTCGACACGGCTGGCGGTGCCGCCGAGGATCTCGTCCAGCGCCCGCTCGGCGACCTCGAACACCAGGTGGTGAAGGCCGCGTTGGCCGACCGATCCGATGTACATTCCGGGCCGCTTCCGAACCGCCGCCAGGCCCTCCAGAACCGTGATCGTGCTGGCGTCGTACGCCTTGGATTCCTCGCTCATGATGCCCCCTCCGAGGGTGTCCGACAGAGCTCCCCCAGCCTAGGAGATTTCCGGGAAAACACCAGGTCAGAGGCAGTTTGGCGAAGTCGCGGACGGGCTCCTGAGGGGCGATCGGGAAGGCCTGGCCGGGGAAGGGTTCGCACTGCCGTCGCACTGCCGCTGAGGCCCTCTGGGGGCCGTCTGCGGCACTGTTTCGGGCGGCTGCGGGGCCACGAATTTCAAGAAATGCGACGGGGTGGCGGCCAGTCGGCGGTTCCTGCCGAAGCCCGGGCAGATTGCGGTCCTCGGCTTCACCGCGACGGGCGACCAGAGGCTGATGCAAAACTCCAAAAGGAGCCTCCTGGAGGTGTCAATGCCGAGCCCGACGACCACGGCCTCGGGCGATCGCTCCGGTGGAAATGGCCGTGAAACAGGGGTGTACTGGAAGAGGAACGCCATGTCGAGCAGAGGCTGTTGTGGCAGGGAAGGGCGGATACCTCGAAGAAGGCCTCGTCAGGGGGGGCGATCTCGGTCATGGCGTCCAAGACGGTGCGACTGACACCAAGGACGTAGCCGAAGAGGGTGTGAACCTTCTCTTCGGGAAACCAGGGGGAGAGGGTAGGCGGGTGAATCCTGCCCATTGGCACCAACGCGATAGCGGAGAGCGCTCAAGCGGCAGCTGCCGTGCGGCCCGCGCGGAAGAGTGGGTGCTGTCGAGAATCACGAACAACTCGTCGCACGGGCCCGAGTTCCGCTTCGTGCGCTTCGAGGCGCTGCTTGTCCTCCTGGAGAGACCTGGTCCTTGGCTGCGGTCGGACAAGCGGCTGATGATCCCCGGTGGGGCACTTCGTGAGCTCCGCAGAGGCGAGGGCTCATCGGAACGTGCGGGCACTGCCTGTGCGTTGCGGCCCGGCCATTGGGATCACAGATGGAGGAGGGAAGGGAAATCTCGTGAAGCTTCGCGCATCGGGGACCAGGCGTGTTCTGGCCCTTGTTTCGGCGGGACTGTTTTCCGCCGGACTCGTCCAAGTCGCCCCACCGGCCGTGGCGAGCGCCGTGCCCCCGTTCTGCTCGATGATGTTCAGGCACGAGGACACGGCCCCCAGCAGTACTGATCCGGTCCAGACCGGCTACGCGAACCTCGCTACGCTGTGCCAAGTATGGGCCGAGCGCAGCGCGCGGGGGCTGCCGTTCAATCCGGCTCAGAACAGCGGACACCGTCCGCTGATGTCAGCGGCGAGGGGCCATGTTGAGGACGCTGTCGCCTTGAGGTGGTGGGGGCCAGGTAAGGACCCGCACACCAATCCGCAGACCGGCTCCACACCGGGAAGCCGGATCCAGGCCGCCGGCTATTGCCCGAATCCGACGTCGTGGAGGTTCGGGGAGATCACCTACACGGGCGCAGGTGGTGCTGCGGGTACACCCCGTGCCGCCATCAACTGGTGGCTGAACAGCCCAGGGCACCGAGCCATCCTCTTGGACCCGGGGCTGCTTGACGTCGGCGTGGGAGTCAGGCCGGGGAGCGCGGACCAGTCCGTCAACGGTGCGGACGCGGGGACTTACGTAGTGGACTTTGGATTCTGCCAGCAGTGAGGCGGCTCGGCTGCTGATTCCAGGTGTTCCGTGACCCGCGCCCGACCTCCGGTACTCGAACGATCCCTTGACGCCGGGGACCTTACGGCCGGTCGGCACGGATGGCACGCGATTTTCCGGTCGGCTCGCCTCTGAAGAGCAGGGGCAGTCGGTGGCCGGCCGCGCGGGCGGCGAGGGCCTGTCGGACGCGGGCGGCCTGTTCGGGGTCGAGCGCGTGGTCGAGGTGTAGCGGCAGGCTGTGAGCCGGCCTTTCCGCTCGGCTCAGAGACCGCTCAGACAGTGCCCTTCTCGATCACCTGTCCGGTGGCGGTCACGGGTCAGGTGCCGGAGGTGGTGTCCTGCTGCGCCGCTTCCTGGAAATCGGCGACGGCGGGGCCGTACGTCTTCGCCCAGTCGGTCAGGGCGGCAATGGGTTCTGTGAGGGTTTGGCCGAGGTCGGTGAGGCTGTATTCGACCCGTGGGGGTGCCTCGGCATAGGCATGGCGTTCGATCGGACCGTAGCTCTGAAGTCTGCGCAGTGTCTGAGTGAGTACCTTGCGGGAGATGCCACCGACGAGGTCGACGAGTTCACCGTGCCGGCGGGGCTCGCGGCTGAGGGCGAACAGGACGACGACGGCCCATTTGTTGGTGATGATGTCGATGGCAAGCCGGGCGGGGCAGTCGGCGAGGAAGACGCTTCCGGCTGAGTCGCGCATGGCCGAAGGTTACCAAGAGGTACCTATCGGCTCAGTAGCGTCTTTCCGCATGAGTACCTCGCACACGAAAACCTACGTTCTTGTCCATGGTGCTTGGCACAGCGGGCGGGTCTGGGAGCGGGTGGTTCCCTTGCTAACCCGGGCCGGGCATCGGGTGTTCGCCCCTTCGCTGACCGGCCACGGCGAGAAGGAACACCTCCTCACTCCAGACGTCGACCTGGACACCCACGTCGCCGACGTCGTTGCTCTCCTCAGCGAGCAGGATCTCACCAACGTGGTCCTGGTCGGGCACAGTTACGCCGGGATGGTCATTTCCGGCGTGGCCGGCGAGGTCCCGGACCGGATCGCGCATCTGGTCTACATCGACGCGATGGTCCCGACCGACGGTGAGAGCGCGCTGGACGTCATACCCGAGATGACCCAGCGACTGATCGACGCGGCCGCCGCCTCGGACGCCCCCTGGCGCATCCCGCCCGTGCCGGAAATGCCCGCGCCCATGGGTCTTTTCGGGGTGACCGACCCGGCGGACACGGCATGGCTGCGCACCTTGCTGTCAGACGAGTCGGTGCGCTGCTTCCTGCAGCCGGTCCGGCTGGACAACCCGGCCGTGGACGCGATTCGCCGGACGCACATCCACTGTGTCGGCAGCGCACCGGGGGACGTCACGCGCCGCGTAGTTCCGGCGGTGCAGCCGGGCGGCGCTGAGTCGCAGGTGTGGGAGCTGCGGAGCGGCCATGACTGCATGGTCACCGTGCCGGACGCACTCACCGACCTGCTGTTGAAGGTCGACTGACCGATTGCCCGGCGCAGGGGCCTTGCGTGGCCGCGGCTTGAGTTGGATCGTCCGGTGATGGCCCGTCATATCCGTGTGATTCGAGACCGGGTACAGGCGCAGGCACGGGATCGTTGATCACTCCTGGTCCTCCTTGACGCCGGGGACCTTACGGCCGGTCGGCACGGATGGCACGCGACTTTCCGGTCGGCTCGCCCCTGAAGAGCAGGGGCAGTCGGTGGCCGGCCGCGCGGGCGGCGAGGGCTTGTCGGATGCGGGCGGCCTGTTCGGGGTCGAGTGCGTGGTCGAGGTGTTCGGGCAGGATCCAGAGCACGTCGGCGATCTCCTGTCGTGCGGTGTCCGTGTCGGGGACGGAGACGGCGTCGGCTTGGTCGGCGCTCAACTGGCCGCCGTCGAGGACGATGTTGATGCCCTCGACCGCGCCTGACTGTTTGTTGGCGTCCATCTGGTCGACGGCGATGAAGTGGGTGAGCGGGAGGGCCAGGCCGAGTTCCTCCAGGAGTTCCCGGGCGGCGGCGGCGCCGACCAGCTCGTTCGGGTGGGCGGCGCCGCCGGGCAGGATCGGGTTCTTGCGGTAGGTGGTCTGGACTGTCAGGACGGCGCCGGTGTCCTCGCGGGTGGTGACCACGACGCAGCCGAGGCGGCGGCGGGGTTCCTTGTCCTTCATGGAAGTTGCTCCGAATCGATGGTGGAGGAGTGGGAAGTCGGTGGGGCCGACTTCCCACTCCTGGCGGGTTAGGGGGTGGAGTTGAGCGCACGGTGTTCGATGACGGCGAGACGGCGGAGAGCTCGGACGGGGTCTCGGAGTTCTACGCCGCCGTGGGAAAGATGATCAAGTACTTCCGGGAGCGGGCCGGGATCACGCAGAGGGAGCTGGGCAGGCTGACCGGCTACGGCGAGGACCAGATCGGCGCGATGGAGCGGGGTGTTCGGACGCCCAGGATCGAGTTCCTGGAGATGGCCGACGACCTGCTCAACGCGGGCGGTCTGCTGAGGCTCGTCGCGGACGACGTGATGAAGGCGAAGGTCCGGATGTCCACGCGGCACCCGGCGTTCAACAAGAACTTCACGTCCGTGGAGTCGAAGGCCCTGGAGATCCACGAGTACAGCATGTTCGCCATTCCGGGACTGCTTCAGACCGAAGCGCACGCCCGGGCCCTCTACGAGATGCGCAGGCCGTGGCTTTCGACAGAGCAGATTGATGAGTGGGTCGCGGCTAGGTTGGCGCGCCAGGAGATCCTGACCAGGTGGCCTCTTCCCGTGATGAGTTGGGTCGTGGACGAGAGCGTGCTGAGGAGGCCCCTCGGAGGTTGGGGTACGCATCAAGAGCAACTGCGTCACCTGCTCAAGATCGCTGAGATTCGCGGGTTGGAGCTGCAGGTCATGCCCCTCACCAAAGAGCAGAACGCGGGGATGGGGGGACCCTTCACGATCCTCACTCCGCCTGGTCGGCCGCAGATCGCGTACGTCGAGGTACAGCACGTGAATCGGCTGATCACGGACCCGGAGGACGTGCGTAGGATGGCCGCACGGTACGGCACCCTCAGGGCCCAGGCGCTCGACATGAAGGAGTCCCTGGCCTTGATCGAACTGATCCTGGGAGAGCGGTAAACATGGCTGAGCTGGCGTGGTTCAAGAGCAGTTACAGCACCAACGAGGGCGCCCAGTGCATCGAGGTCGCTGAGACCCCGGGCGTCGTCCACGTGCGTGACTCGAAGGACAAGAGCGGTCCGCAGTTGGCGTTCGAGCTGGCCGCGTGGGAGGCGTTCGTGACGTTCGCCGCCACCAACGAGGTCTGATCCGGACCTCTCCTCAACGGCCCACCGCTTCCGAGCGGCGGGCCGTTGGCGTACCGTCGTCAGGCATGGAACTCCTCTGGTTCAAGAGCAGTTACAGCGGCAACGAAGGCGCCAACTGCGTCGAGATCGCCTGGCGCAAGAGCAGCTACAGCAGTAATGAAGGCGCTGCTTGCGTCGAGATCGCGTGGCGCAAGAGCAGTTACAGCAGCAACGAGGGCGCGGAGTGCGTCGAGGTCGCCGAGACGACTGCCGCCGTCCTCGTCCGTGACTCCAAGGACAAGAGCGGCCCCCACCTCACCTTCACCCCCGACGCCTGGCAGGCATTCGTGAAGTTCGCGTCGGCCAGCAGGATCTGACGCGACCTCCCCTACGCTTCCTCCATGCTCTCTGTTGTTGTAGCGCCCTGGGCGGGCGAGGCGGAGCCGGTGTTCGTGCGTGCGCCGGATGTGTTGCACGATGCGGCGAGCACGATGAAGGTCGCGGTGCTCGCCGCGCTCGTCCGCTCCGGGGTGAACCTCGATGCCGAGGTGCCGGTGGTGAACCGGTTCGAGTCTGTCGTGGGTGGGGAGTTCGGGAACGATCCGGACTGGGACAGTGATCCGCTGCCCTGGGAACTCCTGGGCACGCACGTGCCGTTGAGCCTGCTTGCTGAGCGGATGATCACGCACTCCTCCAACCTGGCGACCAACCTCTGCCTGGCCCGTACGGACCCCCGTGCGGTGGCCGAGGTGTGGCGCAGCGCGGGTGCGACCCGCAGTTCCAGCCCGCGCGGGATCGAGGACTACGCGGCGCGCGACGCGGGCGTGCACAACCGGGTGAGCGCCCGCGATCTCGTGCGGCTGCTGCGGTCGATCGGCGACGTGCCCGAACTCCTCGAACTCCTGGAGCGCAACGAGTTCCGGGTGGACCTCGCGGCCGGCCTTCCGTCGAACACCAGGATCGCGTTCAAGAACGGCTGGTTCCCGGGCGTCCGGCACTGCGTCGGCCTTGTTCATCCGGCCGACTGCCCGCCGTACCTCATCGCCGTCTGCTACACCGGCCCGCTCGCCAACGGCGCGGACCACACCGACCCGGCGGCCCGGCTGCTGGCCCGGATCTCCGCCGCTGTCTGGGAGCGGCGTGACGCGATCAGCTCCCTCACTGCTGCGCGAAGGCCTGGAGCCCCGTCAGCGCGGGCTCGTTGAGCAGGTTGATCCTGACGAACCCGTCGTACCCGGTGAGTTCGAAGTGCCGTTGCTCCAGGGCGAGCAGCCGTTCGGCCGGGGCGACGGGCTCGGCGAAGAGGAAGAAGCCGGTCTCGACCGGGGCGGAGGCCCGCAACGCGCCGCTGTCCAGCAGGCGTTGGTGATTGGCGCGGATGTGCTCGACCAGCCGCCGGTTGCCCTCGCCGTCGAGCATCAGTTCGGCGGCGCGGTGGGCGAAGAGGCGGTCGGCGAGGGTCACGTCACCGTGCAGGTTGATGTGCAGCTCGGCGAGGGTCTCGCGCAGGTGCTCGGGGACGAGCAGGTGAGCGCAGCGGTGGCCGTGGATGGACAGGTACTTGGTGGGGGAGACCAGCCGCAGGGTGAGTTCGACGGGCAGGGCGGCGGCGCTCTCCTCGCGACGGGTGCCGTCCCAGCGGAGGTACTGGAAGGTGCCGTCCACGAACACCAGGGAGCCGGTGGCCCGTTGCCATTCGCCGATCCGCTTCAGCACCTCCGCCGGGACGGGCCGCCCGGTGTACCAGAGCGGGTCGGTGAGCAGCAGGACGGTGCGCTCGTCGGGCAACTCCGGCGCGAAGCCGTCCTGGTGGGCGTGCAGGTCGCTCACGCGCACCGGTTCGATGCCGAACTGCCGGAAGAAGTAGGCGAGTTTGTAATAGACGGGCGGCAGGTAGTGGACCTTCCGCACGCCGGTCAGGTGCAGCCAGGTGCACAGCGTGCCGAGCAGGCTGCTGGACCCGCCGGCGGGGATGACGTTCCCGGGCCCGTACGGTACGTCGTCGTACGTGCTGTGCAGCCGGGCGATCTTGGCGCGTAGTGCCGGGTCCTCGTCGATGGCGGAGTAGCGGGTGACGTCGCCGAGCAGGTGCGCCGGAGTGTGGGCGAGCGGGCCCAAGTAGTCGGCGACGAAAGGGTGTCCGCCGTTGTAGTCGGAGACGAAGAGTCGCCCGCCCGGGTCCAGCCGCTCGCGTTCCACGGCCTCGTGCAGGTCGAGCATGTGGAACAGCGAGGACATCCGTACCTCCGGCGGCAGACGGGCAGGACGGCGGCCAGCCTGCTACGCGGCCCGCGCGGGCGCAACCCCGCGCGGGCCCGTACAACCAGGCTCAGTACGGCTTGACCAGCACGTGCGCGGCGCCCGGGACGCCGACCTTCAGCAGCTCGTCCTCCTCGGGCGTGGTCGGGGTGCCGGTCTCCTGCTTGAGGATGGCCCGGGACAGCGACTGCACCCACATGGCGCGCGGGCGGCGGCGCTCCTCCCAGGCGGCGAGGGCGGCGGGGACGCCGTCAGCGGTGTCCAGGCTCTGGGCGAGGACGAGGGCGTCCTCGACGGCCATCGCGGCGCCCTGGGCGAGGTGCGGGGTG
Source organism: Streptomyces sp. FH025 (assembly GCF_017427025.1). Classification (GTDB taxonomy): domain Bacteria; phylum Actinomycetota; class Actinomycetes; order Streptomycetales; family Streptomycetaceae; genus Kitasatospora. The sequence continues at coordinate 840 of NZ_JAFLNG010000091.1, read as the reverse complement.
GAGGCGTGGGCGGCGTCGCCGGCCAGCACGACGCGGCCGACGTGCCAGGGCTCCTCGACGGTCACCTGGGAGATGCGGGAGTAGACCACGGCGGCCGGGTCGGTGATCTGCTCCAGGGCTTCGGCGATCGGGCCGCCGAAGCCGGCCAGACGCTCGCGCAGCTGCTCGTGGGCGTGGGAAGGGTCCGGCCGGAAGTCCTCGGGCTCGGCGAACACCGAGCCCAGGTACATGAGGTCCTCGCTGATCGGGGTGAGCAGCGCCTTGGCCCTGAGGTTGCCGGCCGACATCAGCACGCCCGTGAGCTCGGGCGAACGGGGCAGCGTGACGCGCCAGTTGGCGAATCCGGTGTACTCGGGGGCGTACGCGTCGCCGTACAGGTGCCTGCGCAGCGGCGAGCCGATGCCGTCGAAGCCGACGACCAGGTCGTAGCGGGCGGCGTGACCGTCGCTGAGGGTGACGTCCACGCCCTCGCCGTCGTCCGTCACCGAGGCGATGGTGGTGCCGAAACGTATCTGCGCGCCGGCCGAGACGGCGGCGTCGGCGAGCACCCGGGCCAGGGCGGGGCGCGGGATGCCGTTGTTGGAGGGGGCGTCGCCCATCCGGGGCTGGGGAATCTCGGCCAGGGTGGCGCCGGTCGGGTCGCAGATGGTCAGCACCTCCCACTCGAAGCCGACGGCCAGGCACTCGTCCAGCACGCCGATCTCGCGCATCACGTGCAGGGCGTTGGAGGGCTGGATGATGCCGACCCCGAGGGCCTCCAGGCGGTCGCGCAGCTCGGCGACTTCGACGTGGTGGCCGCGCCGGGCGAGGGCGGTGGCGAGGGTGAGGCCGCCGATGCCG
>NZ_JAFLNG010000909.1 GCF_017427025.1 Streptomyces sp. FH025 | reverse complement strand
TCGTTGACGTTGTCCGCGCTGACCGGCTGGCGGCGGGAGATCATCCACATGGTGGCGGCACCGGCCACCAGCACGGTGCCGACCAGGGCGACGCCCCAGTTGCCCTGCTCGGCCACCAGGGCGGCGAGGCCGGAGACCACGGCGGCGGCCGGCAGCGTCAGCCCCCAGGTGTAGACCATGCGGCGGACCAGGCTCCAGCGCAGCTCCGGCTTCGGGCCGCCGAGGCCGGCGCCCATGATGCCGCCGGTGCAGACCTGGGTGGTGGAGAGGCCGAAGCCCATGTGCGAGGAGGTCAGGATGACGGTCGAGACGGCCGACTCGGAGGCGAAGCCCTGCAGCGGCTTGATGTCCGCCAGGCCCTTGCCCATCGAGCGGATGATCCGCCAGCCGCCCATGTAGGTGCCGAGCGCGATCGCCGCGCCGGCCGAGACGATCACCCAGGTGGGGGGCAGCGCGCCGTGCGGCAGGGCGCCGACCGAGACCAGGGTCAGGGTGATGATGCCCATCGTTTTCTGGGCGTCGTTGGTGCCGTGCGCCAGCGAGATCAGCGAGGAGGAGAAGATCTGGCCGGTCTTGAAGCCCTTGTCGCTGACCGCGGAGTCACCCTTGCGGGTGATCGCGTAGGCGAGCTTGGTGGCGCCCCAGGAGGCCAGGCCGGCGACGAGGGGGGAGGCGACCGCCGGGATGACGATCTTGGTGACCACGGTGTCGAAGTTGACGCCGTTCATGCCGACGCCGACGATCGTGGCGCCGATCAGGCCGCCGTACAGGGCGTGCGAGGAGCTGGACGGCAGGCCGCGCAGCCAGGTCAGCAGGTTCCAGAGGATCGCGCCGGCCAGTGCGGCGAAGATGACCTCGGGGTGGATGCCGGCCTTCTCGTTGACGATGCCGCCGGAGATGGTGGTGGCGACCTTCACGGACAGGAACGCACCCGCGAAGTTGAGCAGGGCCGCGATGGTGACCGCGACCTTCGGACGAAGGGCCCCGGTCGCGATCGCGGTGGCGGCCGCGTTGGCGGTGTCGTGGAACCCGTTGGTGAAGTCGAAGGCGAGCGCCGTGATGATCACAACGGCCACCAGGAACGAGATGTGTTCCATACCCAAACAATCGTCGTAGTTGTCGCACTGACGTTGATGACGTCGCGACCGTAGGTCCGTTTGGTAAACGGAAGGTGAACTGAGCCGGGAATCGTGGTTCCCATGGTGGCCCAGGGGTGTCCGGGAGCTTTCCGCTGGATGACCTGGATCGCGCTGAGCTGGACATTAGCGAAGAACGCCCCGGTTCGCCCCCGTTTGCTGAGAGCTGCCTCACAGATCAATCGAGAATTAACCTCTCGGTCCTCACGCGCTCTGTTTCCGACGAGTAACCCGTGGGAGGATCTGCGGGATCGATCCGGGCCGCGGGAGACGGGCCAGGACAGGGCACGGGCGGGGAGGACCACCCATGGGCGGGGCTGCACAGCGCACGGAGTCGACAGGCGTACGTCCCTGGGTGCGAGCGGCCCTGCGCTGCGGAGCCGTCCTCGCGGCCGCCGCGCTCGCGCTGCCGGCCGCCGCGCAGGCCGCGTACGCCAGCCCCGATCCGGGGACGGCGGGCGTCGCCGCGTCGACCGGATCGGACCCGCTGGCCGCGGCCAAGGCCACCCTCGGACCGCTGCTCGACCGGCTGCACGAGCTCTACCAGAACGCCGAGGCCGCGACCGAGCAGTACAACGGAGCGGTCGCGAAGGTCACCGAGCAGCAGACCGCGCTCACCGACCTCCAGGGCCGGCTGGAGCGGCAGCAGAAGCAGGTCGACGCCGGCACGGACCTCGCCTCCCAGCTCGCCGCCGCGCAGTACCGCAACGGCGCCGCCTCCGCGTACGCCGAACTGCTGCTCTCCAAGGACCCGTACGAGGCGGTCACCATCGCCGAGCTGCTCGCGACGGCCAGCCGCTCGCAGTCCGAGTTCCTGGACCGGCTGAAGGCCGACCGGGACTCCCTGAACGACCTGAAGAAGCAGACCGAGGACGCGCTCAAGACCTCGCAGACGCTGGCCACCCAGCAGGACGCCGCCAAGGCCAAGGTCGCCACCGACCTCGCCTCGGTCGAGCAGCTGGTCTCCTCGCTGACCGGCGCCCAGCGGGCCGAGCTGGAGCAGCTCGAGAAGGCCAAGGCCGACGAGGCCCAGCTCGCCTTCCTCGCCTCCGGCGCCCTCGGCAAGGGGGAGCGCACGCCCTCGCAGGCCGGGCGCGGGGCCGTAGCCTTCGCGCTGGCCCAGGTCGGCAAGCCGTACCTGTGGGGCGGCACCGGACCCGGCTCCTACGACTGCTCCGGCCTGACCTCGCAGGCCTGGCTGCACGCCGGGACGCCGATCCCGCGCACCAGCCAGGAACAGTGGGCGCAGCTGCAGCGCGTCCCGCTGAACCAGCTGCGGCCGGGCGACCTGGTGATCTACTTCCAGGACGCCTCGCACGTCGCGATGTACATCGGCGGCGGGCTGATCGTCCAGGCGCCGCGGCCGGGCGCGTTCATCAAGGTGTCGCCGGTCGGCTCGATGCCGATCCTCGGGGCCGTCCGCCCCGACCCCTCCGGTG
>NZ_JAFLNG010000908.1 GCF_017427025.1 Streptomyces sp. FH025 | reverse complement strand
CCACCGTCATCTCACCCACCGCAGGGTGAACCCCAGCCGCTGTTCCGGCTGGGGTTCCCCTTGGTGGTGGCGGCGAGATCCGTGACCGAACCCGCCGAACTCCCGCCAGAACAAGAGCGTTGACGCGAAGAGTCCGGCCGGAGCCCGGCCCCTGGAGCGCGGGCGCTACCCGGCGGGGAAGTGGCGGGCGACGAACTCGTTGCGGAACTTGCCCACCGGATCGAACTCGCCCAGCAGCCTCCGGAAGTCCTCCCAGCGCGGGTACGACTCCCGGATCACCTCGGGCGCCATGGTGAAGACCTTGCCCCAGTGCGGCCGGGCGGCGAAGGCGGACAGCGCCTCCTCGACCGCCCCGACCGCGTCCGCCGCGGCCGCCGCTTCGGGGTGCCAGGTGAAGTGGAAGGCGACGCAGTCGCGTTGGAAGGCGGGGCTGAGCCACAACGCGTCCGCCGCCACCGTACGGATCTCACCGATCTGCAACGCCGGTGCGATCCGTTCCCGGACGGCGTCCAGCGCGTCGAACGCGGCGACGGCGTCGGTGCGGGCGACGAAGTACTCCGACTGCAGTTCGTCACCGCTGCTCGGCGTGAACTCCGGCCGGAAGTGCGGGAGCCGGTCGTACCACCGCCCCGGAACGCCCAGCTGCTCCGTGCAGGGTTCGGGCGGACACCCCGGCACGGGGTGCCGCGGGCCGTCGGCGAGCACCGCGCCGAGCCAGGTCGCGGGGGCGTCGGGGCCGCCCCGGCGTTTGACCCAGACCTGATCAATCCGGTCGCTCCGCCAGCGCGTGAAGAGGCTGACGCTGTACGCCGCCGCCATGACCTCGTCGAACCGTTCGCGCAGCACGGCCGTCGGCAGGCCCTCGTACACCCATTGCCGGACTTCGAACGCCGGCACCACGTCCAGCGTCAGCCGGGTGACCACGCCGAGGGCACCCAGAGCCACGACCGAGCCGGGGAACTCCGCGGCTCCCCGGTCGATCGTCACCAGGTCGCCGCCCGCCGTCACCAGCTCGACGGCCCGAACCGCCGTGGCGAGGCAGCCGTTGGCGACCCCCGAGCCGTGCGTTCCGGTGGCGCACGCGCCCGCGACCGAGATGTGCGGCAGCGACCCGAGGTTGTGCAGCGCGACCCCCGCCCGGTCCAGCACCTCGGCGAGCTCACCGAACCTCATCCCGGCGCCCACCGTGACCGTGCCGGCCCGCTCGTCCGGTTCGACCACCTGGGGCAGGCCGGCGACGGACACCAGGTCGCCCGTGGTGTCGGCGATCTCGTTGAACGAGTGCCCGGTCCCGAGGACCCGCACGGACCGGCTGCCCGCGACGATCCGCCGCAACTCGGCCACGGAGCCGGGCTCGTGGAACCGCTCGGCCCGGAACACGACGTTCCCGGCCCAGTTGGTCACGGCCATGGGTGCTGCCTCCTCCGTCCGGGGTGCGACCCGTTCAGCAGCGGGTCAGCCGCACCGGGAGTCCGTCGTGGGTGTAGAGCGGCGTCGCCCGGTACCCGAGCACGTCGACCGCGACGCTACCGAACCCGCCCTGCGGCGCGCACCCGCCGATCACCGGCAGCACCACGTCGGGTCAGGGCTCCGGCGGATCTCGTCGGATCAGCGCGTCGTGCTCCGACAAGATCCGCCGGGCGGGGCGCTAGTAGCCTTGGATCAGGTTGTAGGCGACCTGCGGCAGGAACTGTCCGGCCGTCGATCCGGCGCCGGTGCCGCAGTTGCCGTCCGACTCGCCCGGCGCCTTGACCCACAGCAGCATCTCGGCGCCGCCGCCGACCTGCGTGGGCGTACCGATCCTGCGCCCTGCCGGGTTGCACCAGGTGCCGTCCGAACCGTTGCCGTTGCGGCTGGTGTCGATCACGTACGGCTTGCTGAACCCGTTCCTCGACCGCAGGGACGAGTTGACGGCGTCGCCGTACGCCGTGTTCTGCCAGGTGGGGAGGAAGTTGGACACGTTGAGCGAGAACCCGTGGGCTCGGCTCACCCCGGCGGCGGCCAGGTGCTGGGCCATGGTGTCGGCGCTCAGCCAGGCCGGGTTGCCGGCGTCCAGGTAGACCCAGGTGTTGGGGGCCTTGGCGTTGAACTGCGCGATGGCGTTGCGCAGCAGGGCGTTGCGCCCGTCGATCTGGGTCTGCGTCATGCAGCTCTCGTCGCCGAGCGAGTCGGGTTCCAGGATGACCACCGCCGGCCGGTTGCCGATGCCGCTGGCGAAGGCGGCGATCCAGGTGGCGTAGTCGGCGTCCGAACCCGCTCCGCCGCCGGACTGGCCGGCGCAGATGTCGCGGTTGGGGATGTTGTACGCCACCAGGACCGGCAGCTTGCCCCCGGCGGCGGCGGAGCCGACATAGGCGCCGGTCGCCGTCCCGATGGTGCCGCTCCAGTTGCCGAACCAGCGCGCCGTCGGCACGTTGGCGATCGACGACCGGATGGCAGGGGCGCGGCCGTCGCCGGGGTTGGCGTTGAGCCACTGCTGTGCGCTCGAATTGGGGTCGACGTAGAAGCCGCTGGTCATGGAGGTGGGGTCGGCGGCGTACGCCGTTCCGGGGTGGACGGCGAACAGGAGGGCGGTGAGCGCTGG
>NZ_JAFLNG010000907.1 GCF_017427025.1 Streptomyces sp. FH025 | reverse complement strand
CGTTCGGCCGGTTCCTCCCAGGGGTGGATGGCCAGGTTGAAGGTGCACCAGTGGATCGGCAGCAGCAGCTCGCCCCCCAGGTCCAGGTGGGCCCGAACGCCCTCCTCGGGAGTCATGTGCACCTCGGGCCAGAACTCGCTGTACGCGCCCACCTGCATCATCGTCGCGTCGAAGGGCCCGAGCCGCCGCCCGATCTCCGTGAAGCCGGGGAAGTAGCCGGTGTCCCCGCTGTGGAAGATCCGGTGCCCGCCGCCGGCCACCACCCATGAGGCCCACAGGAACAGCGCGCTGGTGCGCGGTCCCCGGCTGCAGTAGTGGCGGGCGGGCGTGGCGGTGAGGGTCAGTCCGGCGACCTCCGCCGACTCCCACCAGTCGAGCTCGACGATCCGCCCGGCCGGCACCCCCCAGTGCTCCAGGTGCGCCCCGACCCCGAGCGGTACGGCGAACACCGCGTCGCTCCCGATCAGCGCCCGCACGGTGGCCATGTCGAGGTGGTCGTAGTGGTCGTGCGAGATCACCACCACGTCCACCGGCCCGAGTTCGGACAGTGGCAGCGGCACCGGGTGCAGCCGCTTGGGCCCGGTCCAGGCGAACGGTGAGCAGCGCTCGCCCCAGACCGGGTCGAGCAGGACGCGCCGTCCGCCGATCTCGGCGAGCGCGGTGGCGTGCCCGAGCCAGGTGAGCCGCAGCCCGGACTCCGGCGGCGTGGCCAGGTCGACCGGGAGCAGCCGGTGCACCGGCACGGCGGCGGCCGGGGCCCGGCGGGTCTTGTCCCCGCCCAGCTGGGCGCGGGTGATTTCGAGCGGGCTCCGTTCGTAGACCAGGCGGCGGGTCGGCACCGGGTTGCGGAAGGCGCCGTCGACGAACTGGGGCGAGCGACGGATCCGGGCCAGCCGCTCGCCCCGGGGGTCGGCTCCGAAGGCGTCGGTCCGGAGCCGGTGCCAGGCCGCGCGGGGCAGCCCGGCCAGGCCGGGGACGGCCCGGTCGGCGGCCGGTCCGGCGGACGGCGGGACGAGCTGAGAGGTCAGACCGGCGAGGCGGGAGAACCACGGGGCGGGGCGGGGCACGGCTCCTCCAGGGACGGTCGCGCTACCGAGCGGGCCGGGGCGCGTACCCCAGGGGCGGTTGAGGCCGCTGCGGTACGACAACCATCTCGTCGGAGGTTACTCGCCGTGGGCCGTCCGGACCTGGTGGGGAGCCCGGTGCGGTCCGTTCGGAGTACTTTCCGCCAGGTGTCGAGACGCCGGGCACCGGAACGCCGGGCGCCGGGACACGAGGCACCGGGCCGTCAGGCACCCGGACGCCAGACGTCGGGACACCGGGTGCCGGGACGGCGTGCCGCTACGCGTAGAAGCGCGTGATCGTCTCCGCGACGCAGTGCGGCTTGGCGCTCCGCTCACTGGTGATGGTGAACCGCACCACCGCCTGGACCCCGCCCGGCACCTCGGTGGCCGAGACCAGCTCGGCGGTGGCCCGGATCGCCGTGCCCACCGGCACCGGGGCGGGGAAACGCACCTTGTCCGAGCCGTAGTTCAGCGCCATCCGCACGCCCTCGACGCCGTAGCACTCCTTGGCCAGCACCGGGATCATCGACTGGGTCAGGTAGCCGTGCGCGATGGTCGAGCCGAACTGGCTCTCCTTCGCCCGCTCCGGGTCCACGTGGATCCACTGGTGGTCCCCGGTGGCCTCGGCGAAGAGGTCGATCTGCCGCTGCTCGATGGTGTGCCACGAGCTGGTGCCCAGTTCGGTGCCGACGGCGGCGGTCAGCTCGGCGAGGGAGGCGAAGGTCGTCACGGTGCGCTCCTGGAGGGGTCGGGCCCCGGGGAGGGGTCAGGACGCCGGAAGCGTATGCCTACCCGCCGGTATCTGTCAGGAGTCCCGGCGGAACGGGGCGACGGCGGCTCGACGGCGGCTCGACGGCGGCTCAGGGCCGCAGCGCGGTGCGCCCCGGCGTGCCCGGCCCGTACTGCCCGGTCGACCCGAACTGCCCGGTCGACCCGAACTGCCCGGTCGGGAACAGCCTCCGGCCGCTGACCAGCTCCGGCACCAGCGCGATGAACAGCGGGTCAGGATCCCCCACCCACGGCCGCAGCCCGGAGCGCAGCACCCGCCGGACCTGCTCGGGATCGCGCACCGCGTCGGCCCGCCCGTGCACCAGCACGCTCCACCCCGTACGGGTGACCGGATCCAGCAGGTCCGCCTGGAAGGCCACCACCGTGCCGTCAAGCCCGCGCGCGGTAGCACTTCCCCGGCGCACGGCGAGCACCAACCGCCCGTCCAGGACCTCGAAGGAGACCGGTAGGACGGCCGGCAGCGCATGCTCGGTGTACACCACGCGCCCGACGGGCACGGTGCTGAGCAGCCGCAGGCACTCGGCCTCGCTCAGGGTCTCCACACGGTCCTCACGCTCCATGCGTCCGATGGTCCTCGGTCGGAGCGCGCGTCGATAGGGCCCATGGTCCCTGAGCGGGCGGGCCGGGAGCCCTGTCGGCGTCCGCCCGGAGCGGTAGCCTGCCCCGCGGTGGACCGGTGTGACCGGTGCGACCGGTGTGGACGGTACCCGGTGCGGCGCGGACCCGTGCCG
>NZ_JAFLNG010000906.1 GCF_017427025.1 Streptomyces sp. FH025 | reverse complement strand
CACGACCAGCGCGCCGAGGGCCTGGAGCGGGGTGAGGTCCTGGCCGAGCGCCAGCCAGCCGACGACGGTGGCGACCACCGGGCTGAGCAGGGACAGGAAGGAGAGCGAGGTCGGCGGGAGCGCCCGGAGCCCGCGGAACCACAGCGCGTAGGTGAGGGCGGCGCCGATCAGGCACAGGTAGGCGTAGCCGAGCACGTTGTCGGCGGTGTAGTGGGACGGCGGGGCGCCCTCGGCGAGCAGGGTGACCGGCACCAGCAGCAGTCCGCCGGCGGTGAGCTGCCAGCCGGTGGTGGCGAGCAGCGGGGCGGGGGAGACCCAGCGCTTGGAGAGGACGACGCCGAAGGCCATCACCACCGCGCCGCCGAGCGCGGCGGCCACCCCGATCGCGTCCAGTCGGGCGCCGGCCCGCAGCACCAGCAGGCTGACGCCCGCCACGCCCGCGATGCCGGACAGCACGGTGCGCAGGGTGAGCCGGTCGCCGAGCAGGGCGGCCGAGAGGCCGGCGGTGATCAGCGGCTGGACGGCGCCGACGGTGGCCGCGATCCCGCCGGGGAGGCGGTAGGCGGCGATGAAGAGCAGGGCCTGGAAGACGCCGATGTTGAGCGCGCCGAGGACCAGCGCGCGCCACCACCAGCCGCCCTGCGGCAGGCGGCGGGTGAGGGCGATCAGCAGCAGCCCGGCGGGCAGGCAGCGGATGACGGCGGCGAGGAGCGGACGGCCGGGCGGGAGCAGCTCGGTGGTGACGAGGTAGGTCGTCCCCCAGACGGCGGGGGCGAGGGCGGTCACCAGGACGACGGCGAGACGATTCCTTAGCACTAAGTCAATGTATCTCAGCGCTAAGAGACTCTTCACCGGCGCGAGTGGGTGATGTGGCTCACAGTTACCTCATCGCTAAGGAATCCAGCGGCATCGCCTACCCTGAACCCGTGGCAGATCATGTGGACCGCGTAGTCGCGCAGTGGGCCGCCGAGCGGCCCGACCTGGACGTGTCCCCGATGGAGGTGTTCGGACGGCTCAAGCGCCTCTACCGCCTGGTGGACGCGGAGCTCAACCGCACCTTCGCCGAGCACGGCCTGGACGCCGCCTCCTTCGACGTCCTCGCCACCCTCAAGCGCAGCGGCCCGCCCTACCGCCTCACCCCCACCGGCCTGATGCAGTCCGCCATGGTCACCTCCGGGGCCATCACCCAGCGCCTCGACCGTCTGGAAGCCCGCGGCCTGGTCACCCGGACCCGCAGCGACCTCGACCGCCGCAGCCGCGACGTCGAACTCACCCCCGAGGGCCACGCCCTGATCGAGCGCGCCCTGCCCGCCCACCTCGCCACCGAGCACCGGATCCTGGCCGACCTCGACGACACCGGTACGGCCGCCCTCGTCGAGGCCATGCGGACCCTGCTGGTCACCCTCGACGACGGCCCGGTCTGAGCGGGCCCGCGTCAGGGATTGACCGCCACCGCCTTGAAGAAGGTGTAGTGGAAGGTCCCGCCCGGCCCGGCGGAGCGGCGCAGGTCCGCGATGCCGCGGTCGAAGGCCTCCGGGGTGGTCAGCCCGGCGGCCAGCGCCTCCGCCCGGACGGACTCGACCATCGCGACGAAGGTTCGCCGGGTGAAGCCCTCCACCAGCGCCGGACGGCCGGCGTCCGCGTAGACCGTACGGGGGCGGACCGCCACCTCGACGAACCCGGCCGCCGTGAGCAGCGGGTGGAGGCGGCGCCCGAGCAGGGCGTCGCCGCCCGCCGCGGCCTGGAGCCGGACCAGGTGGTCGATGGTCCGGCGGGCCGGCTCGCTCTCCGGGTGGAACAGCGCCGAGCCGTGGTCGCCCTCGATCACCGTGACCGTCCCGCCCGGCCGGAGCACCCGCCGCAGCGCCGCCAGCGCGGCGGCGGGATCGGGCAGGTGCTCCAGCACGAAGCACAGGAAGACGTGGTCGAACGAGCCGTCGGCGAACGGCAGCCGGTGCAGATCGCCGTGGTGCCACGCGACCCGCGCGGCGGGCGCCTGGGCCGCCACCCGCTCCCGGGCCAGCGCCAGCGACTCGGCGGAGAGGTCCGCCGCCGTCAGCAGCACCCCCGGGCTGGCCGCCAGCAGGTGCACCGTCTGCGCCCCCACCCCGCAGCCCGCCTCCAGCACCCGGCTGCCCGCCGGGTACGCCGTGCCCGCGTGCAGCAGCTCGGCGAGGGTGTCGGCCTGGTCGCCGAGGCGCTGCGCCTCGGTGTCCGAGTAGCCGTGGACGTAGCCGGTCGGGGGAGTGCCCGTTTCGATGGTCATGGGCCCACCCTCGCGCCAGTATGGATCGGTGAACAGGTCCAAAGGCGCCGCACCCGACAGGTCCAAAACGCGCGAGGCGAAGGAGCTCGGCGCCGACTTCCTCCAGCTCGACGCCGCCGAGGCCCCGCCCGGCGGCCTCACCGACTGGCTGGCCCGCCGGCTGCGCGAGGCCGTCGCCGACGGGCGGCTCCCGGCCGGCAGCCGACTGCCCGCCAGCCGGGTGCTCGCGGCCGAACTCGGCGTCTCCCGAGGGGTGGTGACCGACGCCTACCGCCGGCTCGCCGAGGCCGGGCAGGTCACCGGGCGCGGCAGGGGCGG
>NZ_JAFLNG010000905.1 GCF_017427025.1 Streptomyces sp. FH025 | reverse complement strand
CAAACGCTAGGGGACGTGCGGGACGGATAGCTGCGCCCATCCGACGGACAGTGAGGGCCGTCGGATTGACGAACCGTTCCTGCGTGCGATTCGTAGGCCTGTGCTGTGCGACCTCTGTCCGGAAGGGTGTTCCCGTCCGGGCTTTCGGTCCGTCACGCCCCCGCCACCACCAGCGAGGAGCGGGTGCAGACCAGTTGCCCCTCCTGCGGGTAGGCGTGCCAGGTCCGCCAGAGCAGCCGGTCCGCGCCGCCCTGGGCGACCAGGGCGGTGAAGGCGCTCGGGTCGCCCGGGAAGACCCCGGCGAGGCCGCGCGGGTGCCCCTCGACGAGGGCGAGCAACTCCTGGGCGCGGGCCGCGAAGTCGTGCGGGGGCAGGGCCTCGATCCGGGCGGCGAACTCGTACTCCCAGCCGCCGACCTGCCGGGCCACCCGGGCCGGCAGCGGGGTGCGGCGGCCGGGCAGGCAGGCGACGGTCTCCAGGCACTCGCCGGGGCCCGCCTTGATCACCACCTGGTGGGAGGCGCCCAGCAGCCGCAGCTGGAGGGTGCCGGAGGTGCCGGGGAGACAGCCGTCGAGTCTCAGGTCGCGGACCGCGAGCGCGGGCAGCGGGTCGCCGCCGAGGCACCAGGCGAGGTCACCGGCGCGGGTGTCCGTGTAGGAGGTCTGCAGTGTGGTGAGCATGCTCGGCTCCGCGTTTCAGCTCCGTGCGCGCCCGCCGGGCAGCAGCGAGTAGGCCTAGGCGATGGCGAGGCTGTTCGTGGCTGTACGGCCTTGGGCGCGGCCGACCGTGGAAGGAAGGATTCCGGCTGGAGATTCAGCAGCAGAGAAGCACGAATACGCCGTGCCCGTCGGTGATTTACCCAACTTTGTCAAGCATTCACCGTTTCGAGCACACCTGCTCCCCGGCTCTGATCGACCCGGTGTGCGAGTTTGCACAGCGTGCGCCCCTGCGACCGGGTTGTGCGCCGTGCGCGCCGGTAGTGCGCTGCCGGGGTGCCGCATACGCTACCGCCCTCCACACGAGGGATGTGGAGGGCGGGCGTGCGGGCCGGAGAAGTCGCCGGGTTTGTCGAGTCGACCGGCAACGAGGTATGCGGATCAAGGGAGTTGAGAACGGGTCGGAACTGGTGTCGGGCCGGTACCATCCCGTTCGATGGGGGCGTGCGGATGCTCAAGCGCGCCGTGGGCGCGCAACGCCCAACCGGAGGGTCTGGTTCCTTTGCAGTGGGCGGGGCGGAGCAGGATATGGCCGGATCGGAACGTTCGTGAAGCACGCTCAATGCGGCACACGGATAGCAGAGTTGACGCAGCTCAGAGCCGCCCGAGCCGCCCGAGCCGTGACACCGCCTCGGTGAGCACCTCGTCCTTCTTGCAGAAGGTGAAGCGGACCAGGCTCTGCCCGGCCTCGGTGTTGTCGTAGAAGACGGCGTTGGGGATGGCGACCACCCCGCAGCGCTCGGGCAGGGCGCGGCAGAACTCGATGCCGTCCTTCTCGCCGAGCGGGGTGATGTCGGTGGTGATGAAGTACGTGCCCTCCGGCCGGAACACCCGGAACCCGGCGGCCGACAGGCCGTCGGCGAGCAGGTCGCGCTTGCGCAGCAGGTCGGCGCGGAGGGTGTCGAAGTAGTCGTCGGGCAGGCGCAGGGCCTCGGCGACGGCGTACTGGAAGGGGCCGGCGCTGACGTACGTCAGGTACTGCTTGGCGGTGCGGACCGCCGAGACCAGCGCCGGGCTCGCGGTGATCCAGCCGACCTTCCAGCCGGTGAAGGAGAAGGTCTTGCCGGCCGAGGAGATGCAGACGGTGCGCTCGCGCATGCCGGGCAGGGCGGCGAGCGGGTGGTGGACGGCGCCGAAGACCAGGTGTTCGTAGACCTCGTCGGTGATCACCAACAGGTCTTGCTCGACGGCGAGTTCGGCGATCCCGGCGAGTTCCTCGGCGGTCAGCACGGTGCCGGTGGGGTTGTGCGGGGTGTTGATCAGCAGCAGCCGGGTGCGCGGGGTGATCAGGGCGCGCAGTTCGTCGAGGTCGGGGCGGAAGTCCGGGGCACGCAGGGTGAGCGGTACCCGCTTCGCGCCGGCCATGGCGATGCAGGCCGCGTAGGAGTCGTAGAAGGGTTCGAGGGCGATCACCTCGTCGCCGGGCTCCAGCAGGGCGAGCAGGGCGGCGGCGATGGCCTCGGTGGCACCGGCGGTGACCAGCACCTCGGTGTCCGGGTCGTAGGTGAGGCCGTGGAAGCGCTGCTGGTGCTCGGCGACGGCCTGCCGCAGCTCGGGGATGCCGGGGCCGGGCGGGTACTGGTTGCCGCGGCCCTCGCGCAGGGCCCGTACGGCCGCCTCGCGGACCTCCTCGGGCCCGTCGGTGTCGGGGAACCCTTGCCCGAGGTTGATCGATCCGGTGGCCGTGGCCAGGGCGGACATCTCGGCGAAGATCGTCGTTCCCATTCCGGCCAGTCGGCGGTTCAGCAGCGGCCTGGTACCCATCGGTGGCTCCTCACGCGTGGTCGTCGCGCCCATCCTGGGACAGCCGGTGGCCGGGGACAAGGACGCCCCCGGAACGGGCCGTCCCGGCGAGCACGGGGCAGCCCGCAGG
>NZ_JAFLNG010000904.1 GCF_017427025.1 Streptomyces sp. FH025 | reverse complement strand
TGCCAGTGCACGTGCCACCTCCCCCGACTCCGCGCGCTCCTCCCCGAGCTCGAACGCCCACACCCACGCCGACAGCGACGCCGCCCGTCTCGCCGCCCTCGGCTACACCTCCGAGTTCAAACGCGACATGAGCCTGTGGGCGAACTTCTCACTGGGCTTCACCTATCTCTCCCCGGTCGTGGGGGTGTACACACTCTTCGCGTCCTCACTGGCCACTGCCGGCCCGCCGATGGTCTGGAGCTTCCTGATCGCGGGCACCGGCCAACTGCTGGTGGCCCTGGTGTTCAGCGAGGTGGTCGCCCAGTTCCCGGTGGCCGGCGGGGTGTACCCGTGGGCCCGCCGGCTCTGGGGCCGCACCTGGGGCTGGCTCACCGGCTGGGTGTACCTGCTGGCGCTGATGTCCACCATCGCGGCGGTCTCCTACGGCGCCGGCCCGTACGTGGCCGCGCTGCTGGGCGTCGAGCCGAGCACGGCGACCACCGTCTGGTGCGCGCTCGGCCTGCTGCTGCTCGCCACCGTGATCAACCTGGGCGGCACCAAGGTGCTGTCGGCGGCCGCCGTGTTCGGCTTCGCCGCCGAGCTGCTGGGCGCCCTCGCGGTCGGCGGCTGGCTGCTGCTGACCCACCGCTACCACGGCCTCGGCGTGGTCTTCGACCGCTTCGGCGCGGGCGACGGCGGCTCGTACACCGACGCCTTCCTGGCCGCCGGGCTGATCGCGGTCTTCCTCTTCTTCGGCTTCGAGGCCTGCGGCGACGTCGCCGAGGAGGTGCCGAACCCGGGTCGACAGATCCCCAAGTCGATGCGGCGCACCATCTACGTCGGCGGTGCGGCCGCGATCGGGGTCAGCCTGGCGCTGGTGATGTCGATCAAGGACATCGGCGCGGTGGTCTCCGGCGACGACAAGGACCCGGTGGCGGCGGTGCTGCACGACGCCTTCGGCGCGACGGGCGCCCGGGTGGTGATCGGCGTGGTGCTGATCTCCTTCCTGTCCTGCGTGCTGAGCCTCCAGGCGGCGGCGAGCCGGCTGACGTACTCCTTCGCCCGGGACCGGATGATCGCCGGCAGTCGGCTGCTGGCCACCGTCTCGGACCGGCTGCGCGTCCCGCCGTACGCCCTGCTGCTCGCGGCGGCGCTGCCCGGCGTGATCATCGTGGGCGCCTCGGCGCTGTCCGAGGGAGCGCTCACGAAGATCATCTCCTTCTCCAGCATCGGTATCTACCTGGCCTTCCAGATGGTGGTCCTGGCCGCCCTGCGGGCCCGGCTGCGCGGCTGGCGCCCGAGCGGGGACTTCCGGCTCGGGCGCTGGGGCCTGCCGGTGAACATCGGCGCGCTGGTCTACGGAGTCGCGGCGATCGTCAACATCTGCTGGGGCCGCACCCCGGACGCCGCCTGGTACGACGACTACCTCGTGCTGCTCTCCGCGCTGGTGGTGCTCGCGGCCGGCTGCCTCTACCTGCTGCTGGCCCGTCCGCACCTGCGCGGCGACGCGCCCTCGGGGGACGCGACGGCGGGCGACACGGCTGCGGGCGACACGACTGCGGGCGACGCGGCGGCTGCCCGGGCGGAGGAGCTCGCATGACCCGGCTCCCCCTCGACGGCGTCCTGGTCGCCGACTTCGGCCGGATCCTGGCCGCGCCCTACCTGACCATGCTGCTGGCCGACCTCGGCGCCGACGTGGTCAAGGTCGAGCAGCCCGGCACCGGCGACGACACCCGGGCCTGGGGCCCGCCGCACGCCCAGGGCGAGGCCACCTACTTCCTCTCCGTCAACCGCAACAAGCGCTCCCTCGCCCTCGACCTGCGCGACCCGGCCGACCACGCCCGGGCGGTCGAGCTGGTGCGCCGCGCCGACGTGTTGGTGGAGAACTTCCGCCCCGGCACGATGGACCGCCACCGCCTCGGCCCCGCCGCCGCACAGGCCCTCAACCCCCGGCTGGTCTACTGCTCGATCACCGGCTTCGGCTCCGGCAAGGGCGCCGACCTGCCCGGCTACGACCTGCTGGTGCAGGCGGTCGGCGGCCTGATGTCGGTCACCGGCCCGGCCCCGGGCCAACCCGTGAAGACGGGCGTCGCGCTGGTGGACGTACTGACCGGGCTGCACGCGGCCGTCGGAGTCCTGGCGGCGCTGCGCGAGCGCGACACCACCGGCCGGGGCCAGCTGGTGGAGGTCAACCTGCTCTCCGCTTTGCTCTCCGGCCTGGTCAACCAGTCCGCCGGCTACACCCTGGCCGGGGCCGTGCCCGGCATCCTCGGCAACCGCCACCCGTCCATCGCCCCGTACGAGGTCTTCCCCGCCGCCGACCGCCCGCTGGTGGTCGCGGTCGGCAACGACCGGCAGTTCGCCGCCCTCTGCCGGGGCCTCGACGCGCCGGAGCTCGCCTCCGACCCGCGCTTCACCACCAACGGCGACCGGGTCGCACACGTCGAGGCGCTCGCCGCCGCACTCACCGATCGGCTCCGACTGCGCACCGCCGCCGAGTGGTTCACCGTGCTCACCCCGCTCGGCGTGCCCTGCGGCCCGGTCAACGACTTGGCCGGCGCCTTCGACCTCGCCGACTCCCTCGGCCTGAACCCCCGGGCCACCCTGCCC
>NZ_JAFLNG010000903.1 GCF_017427025.1 Streptomyces sp. FH025 | reverse complement strand
GCTCGAACGGCTCCACGTGCTCCGCCCGCCAGAACCGCACCACCCCCAGCAGCACCCCGCGCGCCCGCAGCGGCACCCGCACCAGCGAGTGCACCCCGTACGCCAGCACCCGCGCCGAGCGCTCCGGGTCCTGCACCCGCCAGCCCTCCGCCTCGGCCAGCCGAGCCTCCAGGGCGGGCGCCCCGCTGTTCAGCGCGCCGGCCAGCGGGGTCGCGGGCACCACGCCAAGCACCGTGCCCACCGGGTGGAACGGTGCGTCGTCCCGCGTCCCGGCGAAGGCCGCGCGCCGCATCCGGCCCAGCGACGTACCGGGCGGCGGCTCCTCGCCGGACAGCACCTGCTCGGCCAGGTCCACCGTGGCGAAGTCCGCGAACCGCGGCACCACGACCTGCGCCAGCTCCTCGGCGGTCCGGGTCACGTCCAGCGAACTGCCCACCGTCACCCCGGCGTCGTACAGCAGCCGCAGCCGCCGCTGCGCGCCCTCGGCCCGGCCGGCCAGGGCCCGCAGCTCGGTGGAGTCGCGCAGCGTGGCGACGCAGCCGGGCGGGCCACCGGCCTCCCCGGTCAGCCGCACGTTCACCGCCAGCAGCCGCTCCCCGGACAGCACCACCTGGTCGGTCACCGGCCGGTCGGCGGTCAGCAGCTCCAGCGGGGCCGGTTCCAGACCCAGTTCGGCCACCGGGCGGCCCTCGGCGTCCGGCGGCAGGTCCAGCAGCCGGCGCGCCTCGTCGTTGCACAGCAGCAGCCGCCCGTCTCCGCCGACGATCATCACGCCCTCGCGCACCGCGTGCAGCACCGCCGCGTGGTGCTCGTACATCCGGGTCATCTCGGCCGGGCCCAGGCCGTGCGTCTGCCGCCGCAGCCGCCGGCTGATCAGCGCCGTGCCCAGGGTGGCCAGCCCGATCGCGCCCGCCGCCGCGCCGAGGACCAGCGGCAGCTGGCGCTCGCTCGCGGAGGAGACGCTCTTCAGGGTCACGCCCGCCGCGACCAGCCCGGGCACCGAACCGTCCGGCGCGTACACCGGGACCACCGCCTGGACCAGCGGGCCGAGCGTGCCGTTGAGGTGCTCGGTCACCACCCGGCCGTGCAGCGCGGGCTCGTACGTGCCGACGAGCCTGTGGCCGATCCGGGCCGGGTTGGGGTGGGTGTAGCGGATGCCCTGGTCGTTCAGCACGACGATGAAGTCCACGCCCGAGGAGATCCGCGCGGCCTCCGCCTTCGGCTGCAGGAGCGCGGTGGGGTCGGGGGAGCGCAACGCGTCCACGATGCCCGGCGAGTTGGCGAAGGTCTGAGCCACCGCCACCGACCGGTTGCGCGCCTCGTGCTCGGCATCGGTGCGCGACTGCACCACCAGCGCCACCGCGGCCCCCGCCACCAGCAGCAGCACGATCAGGATCTGGAGCGCGAACACCTGCCCGGCCACCGACCGGTGCCGTACCGGCCGTGGCCGCTTCGCGCGTGGCAGCTGTTGCCGACCGCGTGGGCGCCCACCGGAGGAGCCGGCGTCGCCGGTGGCACCAGAGGCCGACGGAGCCCAGGATCGGCCCGGATTTCGGGCCATACGGTCATGCTTGCACTCGTAGCAGCCAGCGACCACCCCGCTCCTTCGGCCGTTTGGCCTTCCCCGCCCCGGCTTGGCAAGATCTCAGGGTGTCCGAACCCAGCACCATCACCGACCCGGCCGACCCCCGCCTCGCCGACTACACCGGCCTCACCGACGTCGAACTGCGCCGCCGCCGCGAACCCGCCGAGGGCCTGTTCATCGCCGAGGGGGAGAAGGTCATCCGCCGCGCCCTCGCGTCCGGCTACCGGATGCGGTCGATGCTGCTCACCTCCAAGTGGCTGGACGTGATGGCCGACGTCATCGCCGAGGCCGACGCCCCCGTCCACGTGGTCGAACCCAAGCTCGCCGAAGCCGTCACCGGCTACCACGTCCACCGCGGCGCCCTCGCCTCGATGGAACGCAAGCCCCTCCCGGAGACCGCCGAGGTGCTCGCCGGGGCCCGCCGGGTCGCCATCCTGGAGGGCCTGGTCGACCACACCAACCTCGGCGCCATCTTCCGCAGCGCCGCCGCCCTCGGCATGGACGCCGTCCTCCTTTCACCCGACTGCGCCGACCCGCTCTACCGGCGCGCCGTCAAGGTCTCCATGGGCGCCGTCTTCGCGGTCCCCTACGCCCGCCTCGACCCCTGGCCCGCCGCCCTCGACACCGTCCGCGCCGACGGCACCCTCGACGAGTCCTGGCCCGGAGCAGGCGCCTCCGGCGGCACCGGCCTCACCCCGCCCCCGGCCGCCGCCCCCGCTCCCCCGACGGCCCCGGCGGGCTGAGCCCGGCCGAGGGCGACGCTGCGCACGGGAAGTCGGATCGGCCGACTTCTCACGCGTGGCGACTGACGCGGGCCGGTCGTGTGTCGGGCCTGCTGCCGAAAGCTGCGCCGGGCGGCCACTGCGCGGCCCGAGGGGCGAGCACAGGAAGTCGGGCGGGCCGACTTCTCGTGCGCCACGGCTCACGCGGGCCGACCAGGTGCCGCACCTGCGACCGGGAACGACACCGGGCGGCCGCAGCGCAGCCCGGAGGAGCGAGCACAGGAAGTCGGGCGGG
>NZ_JAFLNG010000902.1 GCF_017427025.1 Streptomyces sp. FH025 | reverse complement strand
CCGCCGTCGGCGAATTCGCCGACCAGCTGGCCGAGTTGCTGGTGCACGCCGGCATGCCTCGGATGGTGGCCCGGGTGCTCGGCTGCCTCTACGTCACCGACGAAGGCAGCCTGACCTCCGGCGACCTGGTACAGCGGCTGCAGGTCAGCCCGGCCGCCGTCTCCAAGGCGATCGGCTACCTGGAGGGGCAGGCGCTGGTCCGCCGCGAGCGCGACGACCGGCGGCGCCGCGAGCGGTACGTCATCGACGGCGACATCTGGTACCGCGCACTGCTGGCCAGCGCCGAACGCAACGCGGTGCTCGCCGGGATCACCCGCCACGGCGCCGAGTTGCTCGGACCCGCCACCCCCGCGGGCACCCGGATGGACGACGCGTCCGCGCTGCTGGAGCGGATCAGCCAGGACATCGTGCGGTCCGTCCGGCAGTGGTACGAGGAGCGCGGCCCGGTCCCGTCCTGATCGCCCGACGACCCGGGGCCCTCCCGACCGACGCCGACGTGGACGTGCATGCCGTTGGTGAACTGTTCGTCGGCGAGGATGGCGGCCCGCCGGCGCATCCGCCGGTAACGAGGGGTGGGGTGACGGGGATCGCCAGCCTGTCGGTGAAGGGCGCGGAGCCGATGGCGGCCAGCCGGCAGCCGCAGGATTAGGCGGGTCACCCAGTACCTCAACCCGCGCGTCGCCCGCATCGCGGCACTCCCGGTGCCCACCGACCGCCAGCGCGGCCAGCGGTACTTCCAGCGCTACGTGGAACAGCTGCCCGCCGCCGGGGAGATCGTTCTCTTCGATCGCGGCTGGTACAACCGCGCCGGGGTGGAGAAGGTGCTGGGCTTCTGCGCCGAGGAGGAGTACCGCCTCTTCCTGCGTCAGTGCCCGGTCTTCGAGGGGGTGCTCATCGAGGACGGCATCCTGCTGCGCAAGTACTGGTTCTCCGTCAGCGACGTGGAGCAGGAACGCCGGCTCCGGTCGCGGCTCGACGACCCGGGACGCCGGTGGAAGCTCTCCCCGATGGATGTCGAGTCCCTCACCCGCTGGGAGGACTACTCACGGGCCAAGGACGAACGGCGTCCGGCGCCCTCCACCACCGCCCCCGACAGGTCCAGCCGAAGGCCCTCGGGTTCCGCACAACTTTTTCGCGGGCGCGATGGTCCAACACCACGACGCCGCAGGGGATTTCTGGCGCATACTTTCGCCTTCGCAGCGCACCGCCCGTCGCACCTCAGGAGGACAGCCGTGACCGATCCCGCCCCCGCCCACAGACACCGCGCCCGCGCCGGCCTGCTCGCCCTCGCCGCCGCCCTCGCCACCGCCCTTCCGGTGGCCGCCCCGGGCGTCGCCCACGCCGAGATGATCCCCCGCTACACCCCCGCCTTCGAACTGCGCAACGAGGCGACCGGCAAGTGCCTGGAGGTCGCCGACTGGCGCACCGACGCCGGCGCCCCCGTCCGCCAGTGGACCTGCCACGGCGGTGCCAACCAGCAGTGGACCGCGAACAGCAACCGCCTCCTGATCAACAAGAACAGCGGGATGTGCCTGGACGTCCCCGGCGTCAGCACGGTGTGGGGCACCCAGGCGATCCAATGGGACTGCGGCATGTTCACCCGGCCCGCCAACCAGCGCTGGAGCGTGCCCGGCGTCAACGCGCCCTCGACCGGCCACCTGTCCAGCGACGTCGGGCTGCTCCTCGACGTGTCGGGCTCCAGCCCCGCCGACGGCGCCCCGGTCATCACCTGGGGCGCCAACGGCGGCGCCAACCAGAACTGGACCGGGCTCCAGCCCCGGATCGACTTCTGAGAGCGTTTCCCGGACGACGGGCGGGCGAAGGGTCGGGCGACCTACCCCGCGCTCATCGGCGGCCAGGGGCAGTGGAAGTGCAAGGGTCCACGGCCGTCGCTTCCCGTCCGGCATCAGCCGTCGAGCGCCTGCCCGCCGTCGCCGCCGAACTCGACACTCGACGGCCGCCTACGCGAAGCGCCCGGCTGGGAAACCCCAGCCGGGCATGTGCGTGAACCGCTCGCGGCCTGATCGAACCGGCTCACGTGCGGCAGCGGCTCCCGGAAACCGTCCGGCGGCCGCGGAGCCCCTGGCGTCAGGGGTGCCGGGTCAGTTGGCCGGGCCCCAGACCCAGCGGCCGGTGTTGGAGGAGCAGACGCCCACCGACAGGGACTGGCCAGGCTGGAGCGCTTCTGGCGCGCCGCCCTCGCGCCGCACTGGCCCGGTATGCGGGCCCGGCTGGAGGCCGACGTGTCCGCCCGGGGTCCGCGATCGCCCGGCACGGGATCGCGGACGCCGTCCATCAGCTTGCCCCCAACCTGGATTGGGACGGCGGTGCGCTGAACATCCGCCTTCTGCCCGGCAGTTCGTACCGTCTGAGCCCGGACGCCGACGGTGCGATCCTCGTGCCCGGTGTCTTCGCCGGCCGGGCGGTCTTCTGCGCCGCCGAACCCCCGGGCGCGTCGGCTCCCCGTACGCCGCTGATCGTCCATCCGGCTGCCCCGGCGACTCTCTCCCGGCCTCGGGGGGGGTGAGGGGCTGATCGGTACGACGCGTCTGAGGCCGCTGGCGGAACTCGCCCAGCCAGCGGCTCGCGGCCAGGCCCGGCCACGT
>NZ_JAFLNG010000901.1 GCF_017427025.1 Streptomyces sp. FH025 | reverse complement strand
TGGGCGACACCATGATCCCGGTCGCGACGGCCGTGGCGATGCTCGCCCTCGGCTTCGGGGTGGGCGCCGTCGGCGTCGCGCTGGGCGCCTGGATGGGGGCGTTCGCCCTGTTCGTGGTGTTCGGCGGAGTGTTTGCCGACCGGTTCCACCCCCGGCCGCAGATGATCGCCGCGGACGCGCTGCGCTGCGCGGTCCAGGCCGGCCTCGCGGTCCTCCTCTGGCTCGGCCACCCGCCGCTGTGGCTGCTGGTCGCCGCGTCGGTGCTCGGCGGGCTCGCCACCGCGATGTTCCAGCCGGGCCTGACCAGCCTGGTGCCCCAGGTCGCCGCCGACCCGCAGCAGGCCAACGGCGTGCTGCGGGTCAGCCAGGGCGTCGCCACCATGGCCGGCCCGGCGCTCGCCGGCACCCTGGTCGCCGCGGTCTCCCCGGCCTCGGTCTTCGCGGCGACGGCGGCCACCTTCGTGCTCAGCGGGCTCTGCCTGGCGGCCCTGCGGCTGCCGCACGTCGAACCCGACCGCACCGCCTCCACCCTGGAGAACCTGCGCGAGGGCTGGACGGCGTTCCGCTCCCGCTCCTGGCTCTGGTCGGTGATCCTGATCTGGTGGGTCCTCGGCGTCTCGGTCTGGGGCCCGATCACCCCGGTCGGCGCGGTCTCCATCATCGACGCCCACGGCAAGGCGGCCTTCGGCTGGGCGGAGAGCGCCTTCGGCGTCGGCTGCGTGCTCGGCGGCCTCGTCGCGATCCGGCTGCGCCCGGCCCGGCCGCTGTTCGGCGGGGCGGTGGCGATGCTGGTCTTCCCGCTGATGCCGCTGTCCGCCGCCCTGGTGCCTCCGGTGCCGCTACTGATGCTCGGCTACCTGATCAGCGGCATCGGGTGGGCGTTCTGGGGCGTCCAGTGGGCGACCTCCGTCCAGACCCAGATCCCGGAGGACAAGCTCAACCGGGTCGCCGCGTACGAGATCGCCGGATCCATCCTGGCCGTCCCGCTCGGCCAGGCCGTCGCCGGGCCCGCCAGCGACCTCGTCGGCGTGCACCGGCTGCTGTTCCTCGGCGCCCTGGTCAGCCTGGGCTGCGTCCTCGCCCTGCTCGCCGTCCGGCCCGTCCGCCGACTGCCCCGGGCCGCCGGCTGAACCGGAACGCCGACGGAACGGGAGCGGAGGGATCCCGGCCCCACACCCGGCCCCACACCCGGCAACACCACGCACCCCCACCCACGACAGGAGACCGTCCATGCGCCACCGCCTGACGGTGATCGGCAGCGGCTACCTCGGCATCACCCACGCCGCCTGCATGGCCGAACTCGGCCACCAGGTCCTCGGACTGGACATCGACGAGGACCGGGTCCGCCGCCTCAACCAGGGCGAACTGCCCATCCACGAGAAGGGGTTGGAGGATCTGCTGCGCCGCAACCTGGCCGCCGGCCGCCTGCGCTTCGGCACCGACCCGAAGGAGGCCGCAGACTTCGGCGACCTGCACTTCCTCTGCCTCGGCACCCCCCAGCGCAAGGACTCCGGAGCCGCCGACCTCTCCCAACTCGACGCCGCCGTGGACGCCCTGGCCCCGCACCTCGACCGGCCCTGCCTGGTCGTCGGCAAGTCCACCGTCCCGGTCGGCACGGCCGAGCGGCTGGCCGCGCGGCTCACCGCCCTGGCGCCCGCCGGGGAGGCGGCCGAACTCGCCTGGAACCCGGAGTTCCTGCGCGAGGGCCACGCCGTGCAGGACACCCTGGCGCCCGACCGGATCGTGTTCGGGGTGCGCCCCGGCCGGGCCGAGGGCCTGCTGCGCGACCTGTACGAGCCGCTGGGCGACATCCCGACCGTGGTCACCGACTACGCCACCGCCGAACTGGTCAAGGTCGCCGCGAACGCCTTCCTGGCGACCAAGATCTCGTACATCAACGCGATCGCCGAGGTCTGCGAGGCGGCCGGTGCCGACGTGGTGCGGCTGGCCGACGCGCTGGGGTACGACGACCGGATCGGCCGGCGCTTCCTCGCCGCGGGGCTCGGCTTCGGCGGCGGCTGCCTGCCCAAGGACATCCGGGCCTTCGTCGCCCGCGCCGAGGAGTTGGGCGCCGGCGAGTCGCTGGAGTTCCTGCGGCAGGTGGACGCGATCAACCTGCGCCGCCGCACCCGGGCCGTGGACCACGCCCGCGAACTGGCCGGCGGCTCCTTCACCGGCCGCAACGTCGCCGTGCTCGGCGCCGCCTTCAAACCCGAGTCGGACGACATCCGCGACTCGCCCGCGCTCGACGTCGCCACGGCGATCGCCCGCGAGGGCGGGCAGGTCTCGGTGTACGACCCGGCGGCCCTGGACAACGCCCGCAAGGCCCGCCCCGACCTGGGCTACGCCTCCTCCGCCGCGGATGCCGCCCGCGGGGCCCACGTGGTGCTGCTGCTCACCGAGTGGCGCGAGTTCGTGGAGCTCGACCCGGCGGCCCTGGGTGAGGAGGCCGCCGTCCGCGCCGTCGTCGACGCCCGCAACGTCCTGGACCCGGAAGCGTGGCGCGCGGCCGGCTGGACGTACCGCTCGCTCGGCCGCCGCTGACCGGCGCAGGCGCACGACCGGCCGCTCCGTCCCCGCCTCGGCGCGCCCGCCCGCCCGGACGCGAAGCGGCA
>NZ_JAFLNG010000900.1 GCF_017427025.1 Streptomyces sp. FH025 | reverse complement strand
CCGGTCACTCCGCGGCGCGCCGGGCGTAGGCCGGGGCGTGCTCCGGCCGCGGGCCGAGGGCGATCAGCCGGGTGACGCCCATCTGGACGGCCGGGATCCGGCGGACGAGGTCGGCGAACCTGGCCGGCGGGCCGTTGCGCCGGCCGGTGATCACCGGGGTGAACATCACTCCGTGCAGGATCCGCTGGAACTCCTGCATGACCACCGTCGGCCACCAGCGCCGCCGTTGCACCCGGGCGAGCGCGGCGGGGGTGGGGCGGCCGCGCCGCAGCGGCTCGGCGAGCAGGGTGGCGGCCGCGACGGCGTCCTGGATGGCGAGGTTGATGCCGACCCCGCCGGCCGGGGACATCGCGTGGGCGGCATCGCCGATCAGCAGCAGCCCGTCGGTGTACCAGCGGCCCAGCCGGTTGAGCCGGACGTCGAGCACGTGGACGTCGTCCATGCTCGCCAACTGGTCGACCCGGTCGGCGTACCGGGGCAGCAGCCGGGCGATCCGCTCCCGGAACCGCTCGACGCCCTCGGCGCGCAGCCGCCGGTCGGCGCCCTTGGGCTGGAAGTAGGCGATCTGGAAGTAGTCGCCGCGGGTGATGCTGAGGGCCAGCTCGCCGTCCCCGAAGGCCGCTTCGAGGCTGGGCGGGGTGGTCTGCTCGGCGGTGCTCCTGGGCAGGCGGAGCCACCAGACGTCGAAGGGCACCGGGTACTCCGTGGGCACCAGCCCGGCCTCCCGGCGCAGGGTGGAGTTCCGCCCGTCCGCGGCGACGGTGAGGTCGGCGCGGATCTCGCCCTCCTCGCCGTCCCTGGTGCGGTAGCGGACGCCCACCACCCGGCCGCCCTGCCGGAGCAGGCCGGTGGCCTCGGTGTTCATCCGCACGCGGAAGGTGGGTTCCCGCCGGGCCTCCTCGACGAGGAAGTTGAGCAGGTCCCACTGCGGCATCATCGCGATGTAGTCGTACGGCGCGGGCAGCTTGTCGTAGGCGCTCAGTGTGACCTGGCCGCCGCCCGGCGCCGGAATCACCAGGTTGCCGAGCCGGCTCTGCGGCAGTGCGGCGAACTTCCGGCCGAGGCCGAGTTCGTCCATCAGCCGCACGGTGGAGGCGTGGACGGTGTCGCCGCGGAAGTCCCGTAGGAAGTCCCCGTGCTTCTCCAGCACGGTCACCTCGACACCCGCGCGGGCCAGCAGCAGGCCCAGCATCATTCCGGCAGGTCCGCCCCCGGAGATCACGACGCTCATGGCTCTCCCCTTCCAGTGTCCGGTCGATCGCCGTCCGTGTGGAACTTGCATATAGAGAATCTCTGGAACCGTCTCAGGTGTCAAGTAGTACGATGTCTCACATGAAGGATCTTGTGGCGGCCGCCGTCGCGGCGGCGAAGGAACGGGGCCAGGACGTCGCGGACGTCCCGCTGACGGCGATCGCCGCGACGGCCGGCATCTCCCGCAGCACCCTGCTGCGCCGGCTCGGCGGCTCGCGGGCACCGCTGGACGAGGCGGTCCGGCGGTCGGGGGTCGACCCGGGCGGGCGGCCGCCCGTCCGGGAGCGCGCGATCGCGGCGGCGGCCGAACTGGTCGACGAGCGCGGCCTCGGGGGAGTGACCCTGGACGCCGTCGCGGACCGCGCCGAGTGCTCACTACCCAGCCTGCACGCCGTCTTCGAAGGGCGGGACGGCCTGCTCACCGCCGTCTTCCTGGAGCACGGGCCGCTGCCGGACCTGGAGGCGCTGGTCGCGAACCCGCCGGAGCGGCTGGAGGACACCGTCCGGGCGCTCCACCACTCCTTCGTCGCCGCCCTCGACCACCGGCCCCGGATCATCCCGGCGGTCTTCGGCGACCTGTTCTCCCGCCCCGACGGCCCCGCCGCCCGCCTGGTCGCGGGCTACGCGCCGAGGCTGTACGACGGCCTCGGCCGGCTGCTGTCGCCGCACATGGAGGCCGGGCGGCTGCGGCCGCTGCCGCTCCCGGTGCTGGTCCAGCTGCTGTTCGGCCCGCTGCTCAACCACATGCTGCTGAGACCGGTGCTGGAATCGGCCTTCGGCGCCGGGCTGCCCTCGTCGGAGGAGTCCATCGACCTGTTCGTCGAGGCCTACCTGCGCGCGGTCGCCCTGCCCCCAGAGGGCGACCCCGGCTCGGGGGTCTAGGCCGGTCTGGGGCATGTCCGACGATCGGCGTCGCACGCCCGGCGGGCCGCCGTCGTGCGGGTTCCGCCTTCGGCGGCGCCCCGGACCTGCGCCCGGCCCGTTTCCGGGCCTACGATCGGAACCGCCCCTTCCGAGTGCGTGGCGAGGCGGAAGGCAGGTCGCCGATGGCCAGGAGCTCCGAGCAGTGGCCGCCGTACGTGCGGGCCGCGCCGTGGTTGCTGATCGTCGGCGGGCTGGTGTGGAACTCACTGGACCCCTCCGACTACTGGGGCGATCCGCTGCTCGCGGCCGCCGCCGTGCTGGCGGGCACGCTGCTGACGCTGGGGGACGTCGTGGCCGTCGCGGTGGCGAACGTGGCCGGCGTCCTGGTGCTGTCGGTGCGGGACGCGTCGTTCGGGACGCAGGACGGCTTCCTGGAGCTGGTGAACACCGCCTTCGTGGGGCTGCTCGGCATCGCGGTGAACCGGGTGGTGGCGTGGCACGGGC
>NZ_JAFLNG010000090.1 GCF_017427025.1 Streptomyces sp. FH025 | reverse complement strand
GCCGTCCGCGGACAGCCCCTGCTGCCGCGAGAACTCCACGAACGTCCCCGGGGACACCAGCACCGTGACACCGCCGGCCAGCGCCAGCGAGCACTCCCCCGACCGCAGGGCCTGGGCGGCCAGGTGCAGGGCGACCAGCGAGGACGAGCACGCGGTGTCGATCGTCACCGCCGGGCCCTCCAGGCCCAGCACGTACGAGACGCGGCCCGACAGCACACTCGTCGCGTTCCCGGTCATCAGGTGGCCCTCGACGCCGGACCCGGCCTCGGCGGACCAGGAGACACCGATCCCGTAGTTGGACCCGAAGCCGCCGGCGAACACCCCGGTCGCCGTCTCCCGCAGGGAGGCCGGGTCGATGCCCGCCCGCTCCAGCGCCTCCCAGGAGGTCTCCAGCAGCAGCCGCTGCTGCGGGTCCATCGCCATCGCCTCACGCGGGCTGATCCCGAAGAACCCGGCGTCGAAGCGGGTCGCGTCCCGCAGGAAGGCGCCCTGCGCCACGTACGAGGTTCCCTCGCGCTCGCCGTCCGGGTCGTAGACGTCGTCCAGGTCCCAGCCGCGGTCGGTCGGGAACCCGCCCACCGCGTCACCGCCCGAGGACAGCAACTCCCAGAACGCCTCCGGGCTGTCCGCACCGCCGGGGAAGCGGCACGCCATGCCGACGATCGCCACCGGTTCCGCGGCCTGCTCCTGCACCTCGCGCAGCCGGGCGCGGGCGTCCTGGGCGTCTGCGATGGCCCGCTTTAGGTAACTACGAAGCTTGTCCCCGTCGGACACGGTCGTCTCCCAGCAGTGGTTTTCGGGCAAAGTCAGGGGCGGGCTGTCCCGCGCACACGGAACGCGCGGGACAGCCCGGTTCGAGCAGAGCCCCTCAGGGCCGGACAGGCGTCACTCGAGCTCGTCGACGAGAGCGAACAGCTCGTCGTCGGTCGCACCGTCGAGTTCCGCTTCGCGCCGCTTCTTGCTCTTGTCGGCGGCCTGGTCGCCGATGGCGTCCAGCAGCCGACGGAGTCGGTCGGTGGCCTCCTCCCGCACCGGGTCGTCCATCGACCCGGTACGGAGGGCGGCCTCGAGCCGGTCGAGCTCGGCAAGGATCGGCACCGACACCGCTTCCTCCGAGACAATCTCGGTTCGCAGCCAGGTGGCAAGGGCGTTCGGGGTCGGGTAGTCGAACACCAGCGTGGCGGGCAGTCGAAGACCCGTCGCACCGTTGAGCCGGTTGCGCAGCTCGACCGACGTCAGCGAGTCGAAGCCCAGGTCCTTGAACGCGCGCCGGTCCTCGACCGCGTCGACCGAGGCGTGCCCCAGCACGACCGCGACCTCGGCCCGCACCAGGTCGGTCAGCACCCGCTCCTGCTCGGCGCGGGTCAGCCCGGCCAGCTGACGGGCCAGTCCGCCCTCCTCGCGCGCCGCACCACTGCCGTTGGTGCTCGCGGCGGCCAGTCGGCGGATCTCCGGCAGGTCCCGCACCAGCGGCATCTCCCGCGGATCCACCGGACCGGGCGAGGCGACCAACTCGGCCCAGTCGACGTCCATCACCGTGACGACGGCGTCCGACCCGTCCAGCGACTCGCCCAGCGCCCGCACCGCGAGCTGCGGGTCCATCGCCGGCATCGGGGCCCGCTTGACCCTCGCCCGGACCACCTTGCTGGACTCGGCCATGCCGCCGCCGGCCCAGGCGCCCCAGGCGACGGTGAGCGCGGCCAGGCCTCGGCTGCGCCGGTTCTCCGCCAGGGCGTCCAGGAAGGCGTTGGCCGCCGCGTAGTTGCCCTGACCGGCTGCGCCGAGCGTGGACGCGGCCGAGGAGAACAGGACGAAGGCGTCCAGGTCCAGGTCCGCGGTCAGCTCGTCCAGGTACACCGCGCTCGCCGCCTTCGCGGCCAGCACCGTCTCCAGACGGTCCACCGACAGCCGGTCCACCACCCCGTCGTCCAGGACGGCGGCCGTGTGCAGCACCGAGGACAGCGCCGGACCGGTCTCACCGATCCAGGACACCAACCCGGCCAGCGCCGAACGGTCCGTCACGTCACAGGACACGACGTCCACCCGCGCACCCTGCTCGGCCAGCTCCGCGACGGTCGCCGCGACACCGGCCGCCGCCGGACCGGACCGACCGGTCAGCACCAACCGCTCCGCACCGCGACCGGGCAGCCAGCGCGAGACGTGCCCGGCGATGGCACCCGTGCCACCCGTGATCAGCACGCTGCCACGCGGCGCCCAACCGTCCTTGCTCCGGGGCTGCGAGGCACGGGTGAGCCGACGGCCCAGGATCCCGGCGGACCGGACCGCGACCTCGTTCTCGCCACAGCCCGCGAGCACCGCGACCAGGCGGGCACCCGCCCGCTCGTCGACCGTCTCGGGCAGGTCGATCAGACCACCCCAACGGTCCGGGTGCTCCAGGCCGACCACACGGCCCAGACCCCACACCTGCGCCTGCACCGGGTTGGCCAGCGCCTCACCCGGACCAGCCGCCACCGCACCGCGCGTCGCCAGCCACAACGGCGCACCGATCCCGGCATCACCCAGCGCCTGCACCAGGGCCAGCGTCGCCGCCAGGCCACCGGCCACCACCGGGTGCTCCGGCAGCACCGACTCGTCCAGCGCCAGCAGCGACAGCACACCGGCCACCGAGGAAGACTCCGCGGCCTCAGCCAGCAGCGCGGCCACCCCGGCCCGATCCACCACCCCGGCCGGCACCTCGACCACGACGACCTCGGCACCCCGAGCAGCCAACGCGGCCTCGCACTGCCGCGTCAGGTCACCGGTCGAGCCGGTCCGGGCGGCGACCAGCCAGGTGCCGGAGAGCACCCGGGAGTCGGGCTCGGCGATGGCCGACCAACCGCCTCGGTAGCGCCAGTTGGCCGTCAGCGACCGGTCCTGCTCGCGACGCCGCCAGGACGCCAGGGCCGGCAGCACCTCACCGAGCTGCTTCTGGTCCTCGATCGCCAGCGTGTCGGCGATCCCGGCCAGGTCCCCGTCCTCGACGGCCGCCCAGAACCGGGCCTCCGCCTCGGTGCTCGCACCGTCCCCACCGGCGACCGGAGTCGCCGTCGGCAGCGTCAGGATGCCCTCCGGCCAGAACCGCTGGTGGCGGAAGGCGTAGGTCGGCAGCTCGACCGGCGAACCGGCGGGCAGCACCGAACTCCACTCCACCGAAGCCCCGTTGACGTACGCCCGGGCCAGACCCGTCACCAGGCCGGTGACGCCCTGCTCGTCACGCCGCTGGAGCGGAACGAACACGGCCTCCTCACCGTCGACGCCTGCCACGGCATCGGGGCCCAGCGAGGACAGGGAGCCGTCAGGACCGACCTCGATGAACACCGTGACACCCTGCTTCGCGAGCGCGGCGACCGCATCGGCGAACCGAACCGCCTGACGCGTCTGCGCCGGCCAGTAACCCGCCTCACACTCCGTCACCAGCTCACCGGTCAGCGCACCCGCCCACATCACCTGCGGACGGCCGTACTCCAACCCTTCAGCCACAGCCGCGAGTTCACCGAGCACCGGATCCATCGCCGGCGAGTGGAACGCGTGCGAGACCCGCAGCCGCCGCACCCGACGACCCCGCTCCCGCCACAACTCCACCACCCGATCCACGGCCTCGACCTCACCCGAGACCACCACGGACTCCGGACCGTTGACCGCCGCGACCGAGACACCGTCCACCAGAGCGGCCAGCACCTCCGCCTCCGGCGCGTTCACCGCCGCCATCGCACCACCACTGGGCAGCGCCTGCATCAGCCGGGCCCGCGCCGCGACCAGACGGGCCGCGTCCTCCAGGGAGAGGACCCCGGCCACATGAGCAGCCGCGACCTCACCCACCGAGTGACCCACCACCGCGTCCGGCACGACACCGGAAGCGGCCAGGACCGCAGCGACAGCCACCTCGAAGGCGAACAGGCCCGCCTGCGCGTACAGCGTCTGGTCGGCCAGCGCCTCGTCGACACCCTCGGCACCAAGGACGACGTCGCGCACCGAGATCCCGAGCTCCAACTCCAGCAGCCCGCACACCCGGTCGAAGGCCTCCGCGAACACCTCGCTGCCCTCGTACAGACCCCGGCCCATACCGACCCACTGCGAACCCTGACCCGCGAAGACCAGACCCACCCGCGCATCCGCACGGGCCACGCCCGACACCACAGACCCAGAGGAAACCCCGGCAGCAAGGCCCTGCAGACCCGACATCAGCTCATCGCGCCCGGCACCCAGCACGACCGCCCGGTGCTCGAAGGACGAACGCGTCGCCGCCAGCGACCACGCCACATCCGCCGGCTCCAGCCCCGGCCGCCGCGAGACCCACTCCCGCAGCCGACCCGCCTGAGCCGCCAGACCGTCCGCCGAGCGGCCCGAGACCACCCACGCACCGGCACCGGACACCACCGGCGCCGTCTCCGGCCCCTGGGCGGCTTCAACGGCCTCAGCCGCCGGCGCCTCCTCCACGATGATGTGGGCGTTGGTCCCGCTGATCCCGAACGCCGACACACCCGCACGGCGCGGACGCTCCCCCGCCGGCCACGGCACGGGCTCGGTCAGCAGTCGGACGTCACCGGCCGTCCAGTCGATGTGCGAGGACGGCACCTCGGCGTGCAGCGTCTGCGGGATCCGCTCGTTCTGCAGCGCCAGCACCATCTTGATGACGCCCGCCACACCGGCGGCCGCCTGGGTGTGCCCGATGTTGGACTTCACCGAGCCCAACCACAGCGGGCCGTGCCCGCCCCGCTCCTGACCGTACGTCGCCAGCAGGGCCTGCGCCTCGATCGGGTCACCCAGGGTGGTGCCCGTGCCGTGCGCCTCCACCACGTCCACATCGGCGGCCGACAGCCGGCCGCTGGCCAGCGCGGCCCGGATCACCCGCTGCTGCGACGGACCGTTGGGCGCCGACAGGCCGTTGGACGCACCGTCCTGGTTGATCGCCGAGCCCCGGATCACCGCGAGCACCTTGTGCCCGTTGCGCTGAGCGTCCGACAGCCGCTCGACCACGAGCACGCCCGCGCCCTCGGCCCAGCCCGTGCCGTTCGCGTCCTCGGAGAACGCCCGGCACCGGCCGTCCGTCGCCAGGCCCTGCTGCCGCGAGAACTCGACGAAGGAGAAGGGCGTCGCCATGACCGTCACACCACCGGCCAGCGCCAGCGAGCACTCACCCGAACGCACCGTCTGGGCGGCCAGATGCAGCGCCACCAGCGAGGACGAGCACGCGGTGTCGACCGTCACCGCCGGGCCCTCCAGGCCCAGCACGTACGACACCCGGCCGGAGAGCACACTGGTCGAGTTGCCGGTCATCAGGTGGCCCTCGACGCCCGAGCCGTCCTGACCCGTCAGCGCCATGCCGATGGCGTAGCCCGAGCCGAAGCCGCCGGCGAACACACCGGTCGCGGATCCGCGCAGCGAGGCCGGGTCGATGCCCGCCCGCTCCAGCGCCTCCCAGGAGGTCTCCAGCATCAGCCGCTGCTGCGGGTCCATGGCCAGCGCCTCACGCGGGCTGATCCCGAAGAACCCGGCGTCGAACTCCGCCGCACCGCGCAGGAACGCGCCCGACTGGGTGGAGGAGGTGCCGGAGCTCTCGCCGTCCGGGTCGAAGAACCCGTCCAGGTCCCAGCCGCGGTCGGTCGGGAACCCGCCCACCGCGTCACCGCCCGCGTTGAGCAGCTCCCAGAACTCCTCGGGAGTGCCCGCACCGCCGGGGAAGCGGCAGGCCATGCCGACGATCGCCAGCGGCTCGTCCACGACCGGGGTCGTGACCGCGGCCACCGGGGCGGCGGCCTCGGCCGTCTGCTCCCCGACCAGCTCGCCGCGCAGGAACTCGGCGAGGGCGACCGGGGTGGGGTAGTCGAACACCAGCGTGGCCGGAAGCCGCAGCCTGGTGGCCGCGTTGAGCTGGTTGCGCAGCTCGACGGCGGTCAGCGAGTCGAAGCCCAGGTCCTTGAAGGCCTGCCGGGCCTGGACCATGTCCGCCGAGGAGTGGCCCAGGACGGCCGCTGCCTCGGCCCGCACCACGTCGGTCAGCACCCGGTCCTGCTCGGCCCGGCCCAACCCGGCCAGGCGGCGCGCCAGTTCGCCGTCGCTGCGCGTGGTGTCGCCGGCCCCCGCGCGTTCGGCGGCCAGGCGGCGGATCTCGGGCATGTCGCGCACCAGCGGCATGTCCAGCACGTCCGCCGTGCCCGGCGCCGAGCCCAGCTGCCGCCAGTCGACGTCCATCACCGTGACGACGGGCTCCGGGCCCGCCATCGACTCGGCCAGGGCACGTACGGCCAGCTGCGGGTCCATCGGCGGCATGGGGATCCGGCGCATGCGCGAGCGGATCGCCTCGTTGGACTCCGCCAGGCCGCCACCGCCCCACAGGCCCCAGGCCACCGCGAGACCGGCCAGGCCTCGGCTGCGCCGGTTCTCCGCCAGGGCGTCCAGGAAGGCGTTGGCCGCCGCGTAGTTGCCCTGGCCCGGGCCGCCCAGCGTGGACGCGGCCGAGGAGAACAGGACGAAGGCGTCCAGGTCCAGGTCCGCGGTCAGCTCGTCCAGGAGCGCCGCGCTCGCCGCCTTCGCGGCCAGCACCGTCTCCAGGCGGTCCACCGACAGCCGGTCCACCACCCCGTCGTCCAGGACGGCGGCCGTGTGCAGCACCGAGGACAGCGCCGGACCGGTCTCACCGATCCAGGCCACCAGCCCGGCCAGCGCCGAACGGTCCGTCACGTCACAGGACACGACGTCCACCCGGGTACCCCGGGCCGCCAGTTCCGCGACGGTCGACGCGATGCCGGTAGCGGCGGGGCCCGAGCGGCCGGTCAGCACCAGCCGCTCCGCACCGCGCTCGGCCAGCCAGCGCGAGACGTGCCCGGCGATGGCACCCGTGCCACCGGTGATCAGCACGCTGCCACGCGGCGCCCAGTCCTCCTCGGAGCCTCGCTGCGGCACCCGCGAGAGCCTCCGGCCGAGGATCCCGGCCGTCCGGATCGCGACCTGCTCTTCGCCGCAGCCCGCGAGCACCGCGACCAGCCGGGCACCCGCCCGCTCGTCCAGCACCTCGGGCAGGTCGATCAGACCACCCCAGCGCTCCGGGTGCTCCAGGCCGACCACACGGCCCAGACCCCACACCTGCGCCTGCACCGGGTTGGCCAGCGCCTCACCCGGACCAGCCGCCACCGCACCACGCGTCGCCAGCCACAGCGGCGCACCGATCCCGGCATCACCCAGCGCCTGGATCAGGCTCAGGGTGGCGGCCAGGCCACCGGTCACCGCCGGGTGCTCCGGCAACGCCGACTCGTCCAGCGCCAGCAGCGACAGCACACCGGCCACCGCGGAAGACTCCACGGCCTCGCCCAGCAGCGCGGCCACCCCGGCCCGATCCACCACCCCGGCCGGCACCTCGACCACGACGACCTCGGCACCACGCGCAGCCAACGCGGAAACACACGACTGCCCATCGAACCCAGCCGGAACCACCAACACCCAAGTACCCGACAGCACCCGCGAGTCGGACTCGGTGATCGCCGCCCAGTTCACCCGGTAACGCCAGTTCGCGGTCACCGACCGGTCCAGCTCCCGGCGTCGCCAGGACGCCAGCGACGGCAGCACCTCGTTGAACGGACGGTCACCGTCCACAGCCAGTGTGTCGGCCAGCTGCGTCAGGTCCCCGCCCTCGACGGCCGCCCAGAACCGGGCCTCCGCCTCGGTGCTCGCACCGTCCCCACCGAGGACCGAGCCCGCCGAGGTCGGCAGTGCCAGGACGCCCTGCGGCCAGTAGCGCTGGTGCTGGAAGGCGTAGGTGGGCAGCTCGACCCGCTCAGCGGCGGGCAGCACCACGCGCCAGTCCACGGTGGCGCCGTTGACGAACGCCTCGGCGAAGGAGGTGACCAGGCGGGCCGTCCCGCCCTCGTCACGGCGCAGGGTCCCGCAGACGGCAGCCGGCACCGCGCCGGGGCCCGCCTCCTGGGCGACCTCTTCGAGGGTGTCGTTCATCGCGCCCATCAGCACCGGGTGCGGGGTGACCTCCACGAACACCTGGTAGTTCTGGCTCGCCAGGGTGCGCACCGCGCGGTCGAAGTGCACCGTCGCGCGCAGGCTCTGGTACCAGTAGGCGGCGTCCAGCTCCTCACCCGTCAGCGTCTCGCCGGTCATGGCGGAGACCATTGGGACGCGTCCCCGACGCGGCGTCACACCGGCCAGGACGGAGAGGATCTCCTCTTCCAGGCGCTCGACCTGGGCGGAGTGGGAGGCGTAGTCCACCGCGACCATCCGGGCACGGACGCCCTCGGCCTCGAACTCGGCCTTCAGCTCCTCCAGACCCTCCGGATCACCCGAAACCACCACGGCAGAGGGGCCGTTGACCGCCGCCAGCGACAGACGCTCACCGAAGCGCGCGATCCGCTCCTCCGCGACAGCGGCGGAGCAGCTCACCGAGAGCATCCCCCCGAGACCCGCCAGCACCTTCAACGACCGCGACCGCAGCGCCACCACCCGGGCACCGTCCTCGATGCTGAGCATCCCGGCGACGGTGGCAGCGGCGATCTCACCCTGCGAGTGACCCACGACCGCATCCGGCGTGACACCCGCCGCCTCCCAGACGGCAGCCAGCGACACCATCACGGCCCACAGCGCCGGCTGCACCACATCGGCGGCCTCCAGCGCGGGAGCGCCCTCGGCACCCGCCAGCACCTCGTCCAGCGACCAGTCCACATACGGCGCCAGCGCCCGCGCACACTCCGCCAGCCGCGCCGCGAACACCGGACTCACCGAAGCGAGCTCCCGGCCCATACCGACCCACTGCGAACCCTGACCCGCGAACGCGAACACCGTCCGCGCACCCGGCCGCGCCACACCCGACACCAGAGCACCACCGGGAACACCAGCCGCCAGGCTCCGCAACCCGGACACCAGCTCGCCACGCTCGCCGCCGACCACGACCGCCCGGTGCTCGAACACCGAACGCGTCGTCGCCAGCGACCACGCCACCTCGGCGGGCTCCAGCCCCGGCCGGGCCACCGCCCAGGCGCGCAGCCGGCCCGCCTGGGCCGCCAGCCCCTCGGCCGAGCGGGCCGACACCAGCCACGCACCGGCGCCCGCCGCCACCGGCACCGTCTCCGGTGCCGCGACGACCTCGGCGGCCTCGGCGGCGCCGTCCGCCGCGTCGTCCACACCCGCGGCGTCCTCGGCCTCGACCTCCTCGGCCGGGGCCTCCTCGACGATGACGTGCACGTTGGTGCCGCTGATGCCGAAGGCCGACACGCCGGCCCGGCGCACCCGCTCCCCGGCCGGCCACGGCACCGGCTCGTTCAGCAGTCGGACGTCACCGGCCTCCCAGTCCACGTGCGAGGACGGGACATCCGCGTACAGCGTCCGCGGGAGCTGCTCGTGCTGCAGCGCCAGCACCATCTTCATCACACCGGCCACACCGGCGGCCGCCTGGGTGTGCCCCAGGTTGGACTTCACCGAGCCCAGCCACAGCGAGCCGCGCTCGCCGCGGTCCTGGCCGTACGTCGCCAGCAGGGCCTGGGCCTCGATCGGGTCGCCCAGGGTGGTGCCCGTGCCGTGCGCCTCGACCACGTCGACGTCGGCCGTCGACAGTCGGGCGCTGGCCAGGGCGGCGCGGATGACGCGCTGCTGCGAGGGACCGTTCGGGGCGGTCAGGCCGTTGGACGCACCGTCCTGGTTGATGGCCGAACCGCGGATCACCGCGAGCACCGGGTGCCCGTTGCGGCGGGCGTCCGCGAGGCGCTCGACCACGAGCACGCCCGCGCCCTCGGCCATGCCCATGCCGTCGGCGTCGTCGGAGAAGGCCTTGGACCGTCCGTCCTCGGCCAGACCGCGGGCGTGGGAGAAGGCCAGGAACCCGTCCGGGCTCGCCATGATCGTGACACCGCCGGCCAGGGCCAGCGAGCACTCGCCGGAGCGCAGCGCCTGGGCGGCCAGGTGCAGGGCGACCAGGGACGAGGAGCACGCGGTGTCGATCGTCACCGCCGGGCCCTCCAGGCCGAGCGTGTAGGACACCCGGCCGGACAGCACGCTGGCCGCGTTGCCGGTCATCAGGTGCGCCCCGAGGCTCTCCACCTCCTCCTCGTCCGCCATGGTGACGGCCAGGTACGAGGAGCCGTAGCCGCCGACGAAGGCGCCGGTCTGGCTGCCCCGCAGGCTCGCCGGGTCGATCCCGGCCCGCTCCAGGGCCTCCCAGGAGGTCTCCAGCAGCAGGCGCTGCTGCGGGTCCATCGCCAGCGCCTCGCGCGGGCTGATCCCGAAGAACCCGGGGTCGAACGCGCTGGCGTCCTGGACGAACCCGCCCACCTGCGTGTACGAGGTGCCGACGTTGTCCACGTCCGGGTTGTACAGGGCGTCGAGGTCCCAACCGCGGTCGGTCGGGAAGGTGGACAGCCCGTCCGTGCCCGTGGCCAGCATCTGCCACAGCTCCTCCGGGCCGACCGCGCCGCCCGGGAAGCGGCAGGCCATGCCGACGATCGCGATCGGCTCGTCCATGGCCAGGGCGACGGTCGTCACCGGGTCGGCCGCGTCCGCGATGTCGGCGAGGTCTCCGGCGAGCTGTTCGCGCAGCATGGCGGCGAGGGAGACCGGGCTGGGGTAGTCGAACACCAGGGTGGCCGGCAGGCGCAGTCCGGTCGCCGGGTTCATCCGGTTGCGGAACTCGACCGCGATCAGCGAGTCGAAGCCCAGGTCCGTGAACGGGCGGTTCGCCTCGATCGCGTCGCCCGAGGCGTGTCCGAGCACCGCGGCGGCGTGGGTGCGGACCAGGTCCAGCAGCACCCGGTCGCGCTCCGCGGCCGGCAGCCCGGCCAGCTGCTGGCGCAGCACGTCCGCGGCGCCGGTGCCGGTCGCGCCGGCGGCGGAGGTGACGGCGGCCCGGCGGGGCATGATCTCGTCGGCCAGCACCTGCCACAGCGCCGGGACGCCGGTGGCGGCCGCCTGCGCGCGCAGGGCGGTCTTGTCCAGCCGGGCCGGGACCAGGATGGCCTCGGCCCGCTCCAGGGCCAGGTCCAGCAGGGCCAGGCCCTCGTGCTCGCTCAGGGCGGCGAGGCCCGAGCCGGTCATCCGTCGGAGCATCACCTCGTCGAGGTCGCGGCCGATGCCGGCCTCGGGCATCCAGGGGCCCCAGGCCAGTGCGGTGCCCGCCAGCCCGGCTGCCCGCCGGTGGCCGGCCAGCGCGTCCAGGAAGGCGTTCGCCGCCGCGTAGTTGGCCTGGCCCGCGCCACCGAACGCCGCCGCCACCGAGGAGAACAGCACGAAGTGGTCGAGGTCGAGGTCCTGGGTGAGCTCGTGCAGGTGCCAGGCGGCGTCGACCTTGGGGCGCATGACCGCCGCCACGCGCTCCGCGCTCAGCGAGTCGACCATGCCGTCGTCGATGATGCCCGCCGCGTGGAAGACGGAGCCCAGCGGGCAGTCGGCCGGGAGGGCAGCCAGCACACCGGCCAGCGCGTCCCGGTCGGCCACGTCGCAGGCGAGCACCCGGACCCAGCCGCCCAGCTCGGCCACCTCGGCGGCCAGCGCGGCGACGCCCGCGGCACCCGGGCCCGAGCGGCTGAGCAGCACGGCGCCGCCCGCCCGCCCGGTGGCCACCATGTGCTTGGCGACCACGCCGCCGAGCGTTCCGGTGCCGCCGGTCACGAGCACCGTGCGCGGGTCCTCGCCCTCGGGCCGCTGCGCGGCGGCCTCGGTCCGGTCGGGGACGACCAGGTCGCCCGAGGGGCGGGTCAGGCGCCGGCCGTAGCCCTTGCGGTCCCGGACGGCCACCTCCGGCTCGCCGCTGCCCAGCACGGTCGGCAGCGCCGCCACCTCGCCCTCGCCGCCGTCGGCGGGGAGGTCGGCCAGGACGAACCGGCCGGGGTTCTCCAGCTGCGCCGAGCGCAGCAGGCCCCAGACCGCACCGGCCGCCGGGTCCGCCACGTGGTCGCCGGCCTGCACGGCCATCCCGCCACGGGTGAGGACCACCAGCTGCGCGGCTTCCAGCTCCTGCGCGCCCAGCCACTCCTGGGCGAGGTGCAGGGCCTCTCCGGCAGCCTGCCGGGCGGCCACGGTCACGCCGTCGGCGTCCTCGCCGCCGACGCAGGCGAGCACCACGCGGGGGGCGGTCTCGCCCGCGCCGGTGGCGGCGGCCAGTTCGGCGATGTCGGCGTAGGGGCGCACCGGGACGCCTGCGGCGGCCAGCTGCTCGGCCACGGCGAAGCGGTCGGCGCCGACCAGTGCCCACGGCCCGTCGAGGACCGCGCCCTGGGCCAGCGGGGCCCACTCCACGGTGAAGAACGCGTCCCGGATCCACTCGTCGCCGGCCGCCCGCAGCTGGTCCGGCGACACCGGCCGGGTGATCAGCGAGGCCACCGAGACCACGGGCGCGCCCGTGGCGTCCGCCGCGGTGAGCGTCAGGCTGCCCTGGGCGTCCCGGCGCAGCCGGGCCCGCAGGACCGGTGCCCCGGCGGCGTGAAGTTCCACGCCCGTCCAGGCGAACGGCATCCGGATCTGGCCCTGCTCGGCTTCGCCGGACTCCTGGGCGTCGGCGGCCTCGGCGACGACGCCGGCCAGCAGTGCCGCGTCCAGCAGCACCGGGTGCAGGCCGTACGAGCCGGCGTCCCCGGCCTCCTCCGGCAGTGCGACCTCGGCGAAGATGTCCTCGCCGCGGCGCCAGACGGCTTGCAGGCCCTGGAACGCCGGGCCGTAGATGTCGGCCAGGTGGACGGTGTACAGGTCGGTGATGTCGAGCTTCTCGGCGCCGCGCGGCGGCCAGACGGTGAGGTCCTCCTCCGCCCGGGGGGCCGTCTGCGACGGGGCGACCACGGCGGCGGCGTGCTTGACCCAGACCTGCTCCTCCTCCTCGGGGCGGTCGGGGCGGGAGAACACGTCGACCTGGCGTCGGCCCTCGTCGTCGGCCGGGGCCACGACCACCTGGACCTGGACGCCGGCGCCGTCCGCGGGCAGGACGAGCGGCGCCTGCAGCGTCAGCTCCTCCATGAGCGAGCAGCCCACCTGGTGGCCGGCGCTCACCACCATCTCGACGAAGCCGGTGCCCGGCAGCAGGACCACGCCGCCGACGGCGTGGTCGGCCAGCCAGGCGTGGGTGCGCAGCGACAGCCGGCCGGTGCACACCAGCTCGGCCTCGCCGGCGAGTTCGACCACGGCGCGCAGCAGCGGGTGGCTCACGGAGCCCAGGCCCAGCGAGGCCGGGTCCCCGTCGCCGGCCTTGGCGGCACCGGGCAGCGCCAGCATGCCCTTGGGCCAGTACCGCTGGTGGCGGAAGGCGTAGGTGGGCAGCTCGACACGCTCGGCGGCGGGCAGGACCTTGGCCCAGTCGACGGCCACACCGGCCACGAAGGCCTCGGCCAGCGAGGTGAGCAGGCGGGTCGCTCCGCCGTCGTCGCGGCGCAGCGTGCCGCAGACGGCCCCGGGCCGGACGGCCGGGCCGGCGTCGACGGCGGCCTCCTCCAGGGTGTCGGTCATCGGCGCGAGCAGCACCGGGTGCGGGGAGACCTCGATGAACACCTGGTGGTCCAGGCCGGCCAGGGTCCGCACCGCCTGTTCGAAGCGGACGGTGGCCCGCAGGCTCCGGTACCAGTACCCGGCGTCCAGTTCCCCGCCGTCCAGCATCTCGCCGGTGACGGCGGACAC
Source organism: Streptomyces sp. FH025 (assembly GCF_017427025.1). Lineage (GTDB taxonomy): Bacteria > Actinomycetota > Actinomycetes > Streptomycetales > Streptomycetaceae > Kitasatospora. Next base: position 3,613 of record NZ_JAFLNG010000090.1, on the reverse strand, counting down.
CATCGGTATCCGTCCGGCCCGCGGCGTCACGTCGGCGAGCAGGGAGGCGATCTCCTCCTCCAGCCGCTCGACCTGGGCGCAGTGCGAGGCGTAGTCGACGGCGACCATCCGCTCGCGCACGCCGTCGGCCCGCAGTTCCTCCTGGAGCTCCCGCAGGGCGGCCGCCTCGCCGGAGACCACGACCGCGGAGGGCCCGTTGACGCAGGCCAGGGAGAGCCGGCCGTCCCAGCGTCCCAGCCGCTCCGCCACGCGGGCGGCCGGCTCGGTCACCGACAGCATCCCGCCGATGCCGGTGATCGCCCGCAGCGCCCGGGAGCGCAGCGCGACGACCTTGGCGCCGTCCTCCAGGCTCAGCATGCCCGCGACGGTGGCCGCGGCGATCTCGCCCTGCGAGTGGCCGACGACCGCGTCGGGGGTCACCCCGGCGGCTTCCCACACCGCCGCGAGCGAGACCATGACCGCCCACAGCGCCGGCTGCACCACGTCGGCGGCCTCCAGCGCGGGAGCGCCCTCGGCGCCGGCCAGCACGTCGGCGAGCTTCCAGTCCACGTACGGCGCCAGCGCGGCCTCGCACTCGGCCAGGCGGGCGGCGAACACCTCGCTGCAGGAGGCGAGTTCGCCGGCCATGCCGAGCCACTGCGAGCCCTGGCCCGGGAAGACGAAGACGGACCGGGCACTGGTGTGCGCCACCCCGGAGACGACCGAGGCGTTCTGCAGGCCACCGGCCAACTGGCCGAGGCCGCCCATGAGTTCGGAGCGTTCCGTGCCCAGGACGACGGCCCGGTGCTCGAAGGCGGCGCGGGTGGTCGCCAGCGACCGGGCCACTTCGGCGGGCGCCAGCGCCGGCCGTGCGGAGAGCCAGTCGCGCAGGCGGTCCGCCTGGGCGGCCAGCCCGTCCGCCGAGCGTCCGGAGACCAGCCAGGCCGCGGCGCCGGATACCACCGGCGGGGCGGCCTCGGGGGCGCTCTGCTCGGCCGGGGCGTCGGCCTCGACGGCCTCTGCGGGCTCGGCGTCCTCGGCCGGGGCCTCCTCGATGATGACGTGGGCGTTGGTGCCGCTGACGCCGAACGAGGAGACGCCGCCGCGGCGCACCCGCTCGCCGGAGGGCCAGGCCTTGGCCTCGTTCAGCAGCCGTACGTCACCGGCCGACCAGTCGATGTGCGGTGAGGGCTCCTGCGCGTGCAGCGTCTGCGGCATCCGCTGGTTGCGCAGCGCCAGCACCATCTTGATGACGCCGGCGACGCCGGCGGCGGCCTGGGTGTGGCCGATGTTGGACTTCACCGAGCCGAGGAAGACCGGGTTCTCCGCCGGGCGGCCCTGGCCGTAGGTGGCGATCACGGCCTGGGCCTCGATCGGGTCGCCGAGGGTGGTGCCCGTGCCGTGCGCCTCGACGACGTCCACGTCGGTGGTCGACAGTCGCGCGTTGGCCAGCGCGGCGCGGATGACGCGCTGCTGGGACGGGCCGTTCGGCGCGGCCAGGCCGTTGGAGGCGCCGTCCTGGTTGATCGCGGAGCCGCGGATCACCGCGAGCACCGGGTGCCCGTTGCGGCGGGCGTCGGACAGCCGCTCCAGGACGACCATGCCGGCGCCCTCGGCGATGCCCATGCCGTCGGCCTCGGCCGAGAAGGCCTTGCAGCGTCCGTCGTGGGCCAGCCCGAGCTGCTTGGAGAACTGGGTGAACATGATGGGGATGGCGGTCACCGTGACACCGCCGGCCAGCGCCAGAGAGCACTCGCCGGAGCGCACCGCCTGGGCCGCCAGGTGCAGCGCCACCAGGGACGAGGAGCACGCGGTGTCCACGGTGACGGCGGGGCCTTCGAGGCCCAGCGAGTACGAGACCCGGCCGGAGATGACGCTGGTCGAGGTCCCGGTCATCAGGTGGACGTCCAGGTCCTCGTCCGTGCCGAAGCCGTAACCGGACAGCGCGGCACCGGCGAACACACCGGTCAGCGAGCCGCGCAGCGAGGTCGGGTCGATGCCCGCGCGCTCCAGCGCCTCCCAGCAGACCTCCAGCAGCACGCGCTGCTGCGGGTCCATCGCCACCGCTTCGCGCGGGCTGACGCCGAAGAATCCCGCGTCGAATCCGCTGGCGTCCGCGATGAATCCGGCCTCGCGCACCTGCGAAATGCCGTCCGGGTCGTCCGCGTAGAGTTCCTCGATGTTCCAGCCGCGGTCGGTCGGAATTCCGGCGACGCCGTCACGGCCTTCGGCCAGCAGGTTCCAGAAATCCTCCGGCGCCTGGATTCCGCCGGGGTACCGGCAACCGATGCCGACGATCGCGATCGGCTCTTGGCCTCGCTCCTCCACCTCACGCAGACGCTGTCGCGTGTTGTAGAGATCGGTCGTCACCCATTTGAGGTAGTCGCGGAGAGTCTCTTCGTTCGCCATCGGATCTCACCATTCCAGTTCTTGAAACGCAAGCCTGCTAGCCGCAAGCACGGACAACCAATTACCTGCCGAGTTCCCTGTGAATGAACTCGAATATCTCGTCGTCCGTTGCGGACCCGATCTTCTCCGCGACCGCCTGGCTTTCCGCCGGGGCACCGGCTTCCAGCCACTGGGAAAGGAGCCCCTGCAGGCGATCGGTGATCAATTGATGTGTCTTCTCGTCCGGTGCCGCCCCGGTCAGCAGCGACCCGAGCCGGTCGACCTCCTCGACCAGGGACGCCGGGCCGGCCCCGTCCTGGAACTCCTCGTTCCAGAGGTACTCGGCCAGCACCACCGGGGTGGGGCAGTCGAACAGCAGCGTGGCCGGCAGCTGGAGTCCGGTGGCGGCGCCGAGCCGGTTGCGCAGTTCGACCGAGGTCAGCGAGTCGAAGCCCAGGTCGCTGAAGGCGCGGGTGGCCTCGACGGCCTCGGGCGAGGCGTAGTCGAGCACCGAGGCCGCCTGGGCCTGGACCAGCTTGACCAGCGCCCGGTTCTGCTCGGCCCGCGACAGGCCCGCCAGACGCTGCTTCAGGGACTCGCCCGCGTCCGGGTCGGCCGTCGGGCCCGCCTCCCCGCCGGCCAGCGCCGCGACGACCTCGGGCAGGCCCTCGATCAGCGGGCTGCGCCGGCGCAGGGTGAACGGCGGGGCGAACCGCGCCCAGTCCACGTCGGCCACCGTGACCGCTCCCTCGCGGCCGTCCAGGATCTGGGCCAGCGCCTGCACGGCGTGGTCCTCGTCCATGACCATCAGACCGCCCCGCGCCATCCACGCGGCGGTGTCGGCGTCGGTCATGCCACCGCCGCCCCAGGGCCCCCAGGCCACCGAGGTGCCGGGCAGTCCCTCGGCCCGGCGCCGCTCGGCCAGGCCGTCCAGGAAGGTGTTGGCCGCGGCGTAGGCGGGCTGGACGCTGCTGCCCCAGGTCGCCGAGATCGACGAGAAGAGGACGAACGCGTCCAGGTCCAGACCGGCGGTCAGCTCGTCCAGGTGGACGGCGCCGGCGGCCTTGGCGGCCAGCACCGCGGCCGTCTCGGCCAGGTCGGTGTCCGCCACCGTGGTGGCCTGTCCGATGCCGGCGGTGTGCATCACCGTCGACAGGACGGGGCCGGTCGCCGGGATCCGGTCGAGCAGGCCGGCCAGCTGCGACCGGTCGGCGGCGTCGCAGGCCACGACGTCCACGTCGCTGCC
>NZ_JAFLNG010000009.1 GCF_017427025.1 Streptomyces sp. FH025 | reverse complement strand
GTTCGCAGCCGCAAGCCCGCCCCGGCACGCGGAGCGCGAGTTGACGCCTTGAGGCCCTCGCGTGAAGACCATCCGTATTCCGATCCCAATCGACTCCCAATCGACGCCCATGACTCCAGCCGACCTGCAGCAGCTGCTGATCACACACGCCCCCGACATACCGGGCATCGCCGACGCCGACAGGCGCAGCGACGACAGCCCCTACGGACTGACCGTGACCCTGGACGGCGGCGGACAGGTGTGGTGGACCATCCCGGCGCCGGCGGCCCCGCCGCCGTCCAGGCCGCCACTGGCACTGCCACCGAGGAGACGCAGGTGCCGGACCTCACGAGCCGGCCTGTGGCGGTGGCCCTTGTCGAGCAGGCCCTGGTCGCTGCCGCCACGGCCGACGGCACGTCCGGTGATGTCGTTCGGGTCGACCGGTACAGCACCCACCCGGATCCGCCGGCGGTGCGCTATGGCGCCACGCTGGAGTGCCGCGACGGCTGGAAGCTCTTCCTGTCGTGCTACGGCACCGCTCGTCCCGGCGCCGCCCGCCCCGAGCAGCCCTACCAGCCCCTCAGCCATATCTGAACACCCGCAGCCGGTCACGCGGCACGCCGTTTGGCCCCGGCAACCCGACCCGACCCGAACCGAAACCCTTTTCCACTGAAGGAGACGCCTCCCGTGGCCGCTACGACCGAGACGCTGGAGTTCCAGGCGGAGACCCGCCAACTGTTGCAGCTGGTGATCCACTCGATCTACTCGAACAAGGACATCTTCCTGCGCGAGCTGATCTCCAACGCCTCCGACGCCCTCGACAAGCTCCGCCTGGAATCCCTCACCGACTCCGACCTCGAAGTCGACACTTCCGACCTGCACATCACGCTGGAGGTCGACAAGGAGGCCCGCACCCTGACGGTGCGGGACAACGGCATCGGTATGACCCGCGAGGATGTCGTCGACCTGATCGGCACCATCGCCAAGTCCGGCACCGCCGGCCTGCTGGCCAAGATCAAGGAGGCCAAGGACGCGGACGCGGCGCAGAGCCTGATCGGTCAGTTCGGCGTCGGCTTCTACTCGGCGTTCATGGTCGCCGACAAGGTCACCCTCCAGACCCGCCGCGCCGGCACCGAGCAGGGCACTGTGTGGGAGTCCGACGGCGAGGGCACCTACACCATCGCGCCGGCCGACGGTCTGCCGGTGGGCACCTCGGTCACGCTGCACCTCAAGCCGGAGGACGGCGAGGACGGGCTCGGCGACTACCTCGCGGCATGGAAGATCCGCCAGATCGTCAAGCAGTACTCGGACTTCATCCGCTGGCCCATCCGCATGGCCACCGAACCCGTCAGCGCGGACGCCGAATCCGGCACCGCAGACGAGGCCACCAGCGTGCCGGAGACGCTGAACTCGATGAAGGCCCTGTGGGCACGCCCGCGCTCGGAGGTGACCGAGACCGAGTACAGCGAGTTCTACCAGCAGATCAGCCACGACTGGCAGGCCCCCGCCGAGACCATCCACATGCGCGCCGAGGGCACCTTCGAGTACGAGGCGCTGCTGTTCATCCCCGCCCACGCCCCGTTCGACCTGTTCTCCCGCGACACCAGGCGGGGCGTGCAGCTGTACGTCAAGCGCGTGTTCATCATGGACGACTGCGACGCGCTGATGCCGAACTACCTGCGCTTCGTCAAGGGTGTCGTCGACGCCCACGACCTGTCGCTGAACGTCTCCCGCGAGATCCTGCAGCACGACCGCCAGATCACTGCGGTTCGCCGGCGCCTGGTCAAGAAGGTCCTGACCGCCGTCAAGGACCTGCAGACCAAGAACAGCGAGACCTACACGAAGGTGTGGGAGCAGTTCGGCCGGGTCCTCAAGGAGGGCCTGATCGAGGACCGCGACAACACCGACACCCTGTTGGAACTGGTCAGCGCCGCCTCCACCCACGATGCGGAGAAGGCGACCACGCTGCGCGAGTACGTCGCGCGGATGAGGGAGGGCCAGGACACCATCTACTACCTGACCGGCGAGAACCGCGCCATGGTGGAGAACTCCCCGCACATGGAGGCCTTCGCCGCCAAGGGCTACGAGGTCCTGATCCTCACCGACCCCGTCGACGAGGTCTGGACCGACCAGATCCCCGCTTTCGACGGCCACCGCTTCCAGTCCATCGCCAAGGGCCAGGTCGACCTCGACAACGACGCCGACAGCGACGGCAGTGACGAGGCGAAGGCGGACAAGGCCCAGCGCGAACAGGACTTCGCCGCCCTCCTCGCGTGGCTGCAGACCACCCTGGCCGAGCACGTCAAGCAGGTCCGCCTCTCCACCCGGCTCACCACCTCCGCCGCGTGCCTGGTCGGCGACGCCCACGACCTGACCCCCACCCTGGAGAAGATGTACAGGGCGATGGGCCAGGAACTTCCCCAGGTCAAGCGCATCCTCGAACTCAACCCCACCCACCCCCTCATCACCGCCCTGCACCAGGCTCACCAGGCAGGAGCCGATGATCCGACGCTCGCCGACATCGCCGAACTCGTCCACGGCAGCGCCCTGCTCGCCGAAGGCGGTGACCTGCCCGACCCGGCCCGCTTCACCCGCCTGTTGACCGACCGCCTCACCCACGCCCTGTAGCCCGACCTCTGGACGGCAGCCCGCGCCGGCCGGCTTGAGGAGCGGCCGGCGCCACTGCGGTAGGCCGAGTTCGACGACGGTCCACGGACGGGCCGCGTTCTCGCGGTCAGCGGCCTGTCGAGGGCAGCCTTCACGCGGGTGGTCCAGGTGGCACTCAGCCGGGCCTCGTGCAATACCTGACCGGAACCGACTCACAAGGGGGACTCATGACCGCATCGATCACCCGGCGCCTCCGCACGGCCGCCGGCGCCCTCGCCGCCGCGAGCGCACTCACCTTCACCGCCCAGGCCCCGGCACAGGCGGCGCCGGTCCAGGGCAGCTCGCCCCGCACGGCGGTGGTGGAGATCATGAACGGCGTCGATCACCAATGCCTGGAGGTGGCCGATGCACGCACCGACGACGGCGCCCCCGTCCGGGTGTGGACCTGCACCGGCGGCGACGAGCAGAGGTGGATTTGGAACGGGCACCAGCTGATCAACGTCCACAGCGGCAAGTGCCTGGACATGCCCGCCTTCAGCACCACCCCCGGCACCCAGGCCGATCAGTGGACCTGCGACGGCGGCACCAACCAGGACTGGAACCTCCGATACTTCATGGAAATGGATGATTTCACCATGATCAATGTCTCCAGCGGGCTCATGCTGTGGACTGCGGAGTGCACCACCGAGAACGGCGCTCCGGTGCTCCAGTCGGAACCGGAGTCGTCCCCGTGCAGCCAGTACATCTGGTATTCCAAGACGATCTCGTGGATACCGGACGGGCTGCCCGCCGGGCAGCCGCTGGCGCAGTGATCCGCACACCCCTGGGCTCCGGTTCCGGTCGAACGCATTCTCGACCGAATGGCGCGTGACCATCACGCGCGACCACCTGCGCGGCGGCGATCCCACCCTGGCCCGGATCGCCGCCGCCATCGGCTACCGCTCTCCTTTCGCTTTCGCAGCCGCCTTCCGCCGCCACCACGGAGACCCCCGGAACCTGGCGACAGGGGGAGCGAGCCTCCGCGCAGACACGACTGCTGACCACGGGCTGGACGGCAAACCTGTCAATCGGCCGTCGGGGTGATCTCGTACATCCCGGGGCCGTCCAGGTAGCGCACCGTGTTGAGGTCGCGCTGCAGGACGGCGTCCACCGGGTGGCTGAGCGTCAGGGTGACCGGGTACTCGCGGTCGTAGGTCGTCGCGGTGATCGCGTCGCCGGGCTTCACCAGCACGCTGAGGGAGTGGAAGCTCGCCAGCTGCTCGAGCTGGTCGAGCGCGCGGTAGCCCCGTAGCCGGCCCGAAGCCGGAGCGACCAGTGCCGCCCAGGCGAACGCGTGCCGCCGCTGGTAGGGCCGGCCCGCCCGGGTGCGGAACCGTTCGGGCCGGACGTAGGCGTCGACGGTCCACTCCAGCTGGCCCTCGCCCAGGACCTCGGCCGTGTAGTAGGGCAGCCCCGAAACACGGGCACCCACCTCGACCAGCCGCGGGCCGTCCGGGGTCAGCTTGATCTCCAGGTGTGCCGCACCGTACCGGATGCCGAGGGCGTCCAGCACCCGGCGGCCGTAGTCGAAGAGCTCGCCGACCGGCTGCTCGTCGCAGCGCAGCAGCACCTGCGCGGTCACCAGGTCCCGCACCCCGTTGGCCTGGATCCGCTCGGTGCGCCAGGCGTCGGTCAGCTGGTGCACACCCGCGCAACTGACCGTGTTCACGATGTACTCGGCGCCCACCAGGTACTCCTGGGCGACGACCTCGGTGATCGGCTCGCCCAGCACCGTACGGCGGTCGCGGAGCCCGCGCAGCGCGGCGACCGACTCCTGCGGAGCGTCGCAGAACGACACGCCGGCACCCCAGTAGCCGCGCAGGGGCTTGACGACCACGGTCCCGCCCAGGTCCTCGTGCCAGGCCAGCAGTTCGGCTTCGTCGCCGGTGCGCAGCTGCCGCATGCCGGGGACGCCCTGGGCCTTGATCGTCTCGATCTGCACGTACTTGTCGCGCCGCGCGCTGCTCAGGGCGGTGCCGTTGGAGGCCAGCCCCAGTCGCTCGGAGAGGGCGTCGGCGAGCTCCACCCCGGTCTCGCGACCGGCCAGGACCGCGACCGGCCCCAGCGCGGCGAGCTGTGCGGTCAGGGCGTCCAACTCGCCGTCGTGGACGAGCACATGACCGAAGGCCCGGTCGTCCACCGGATCGACTCCGACCGGAGGGACGGGTGTGCTCCGGACCTGGATCACCTCGCCGCCCACCGCGCCGAACGCGCCGGTGAACCCGGAGGACGTGCCGAACGCGTCGACGACCGCGACACGGAATGCTGACATCGGTTGCCTGCCTACTGGTTGGCCGGAGCGGAGCCGGGGTGGGTGAGATCGGCGCGAAGCGCGAGGAGTCGGTACACCGCGTTGGTGAGCACGTGCCGGACGCTGAACCCCGACGTGCCGGGGTCCCGGCCGTCCAGGATGCCGTGTTCGCCGCCCTGCTCGCGGATGTCGCGACGGGTCAGCCCGGTCCGCTCCCGGAACGCCTCGGGGAGCGCGTGCCGGGTGACGCCCAGGTGCGCCATCCGGAAGTCCACGAACTTGTCGATCACCCTGACCAACCGGTCGCGGCCCGCGCGGTCGAGCACCAGCCGTCCGTCCCGCAGCCGCTGGGACACGTTCGCCCCGCGGATGGAGTCGCCGCGCCACCGTGCGATGACGGGCCGGGACCACGAGGGGAAGTAGGACATCGACTGGTCCAGGAAGATGCCGTACTCCTTCGACGGCGGCAGCAGGGCCAGTTCGAGGAGGTGGACACTGGGCATGAACGCACCGCTCGCGCCGCGCGGGCCGCCGGGATGGCCCATGTGGTAGGGGCGGAACCGGTTGAACGCCTGCTGGGACAGCTTGCGGTACCTGGCCATGTACCGCGTGAACTCCGCGAGGCACTCGACGACGTCGTCCAGGACCGCGGCCGGACGGGCGGCCGCCGTCGGCAGGACCAGCGAGCGCAGGCCGTAGGCGGCCGATTTGGCCCACGGTTCGGAGAGGTGGTGGCCGAGGTAGAAGTCCCGTTCGAGAGCGGCGTCCCGGCCTGCGGAGAACACCCGGATGTCCCCGCTGCGCCGGTATTCCTCGCAGTTGACGTCGATCAGGAGCTCATAGCTCAGATGGGGATCCAGGGCGGGGAACCTGCCGCACTGGGCGGATATCAGCTCGGCCAGGGCGCGGGGTGCGGCCTGCGGTCCCGCGGGCGCGTATCCGCTGAGCAGGAAGAGCAGATCGAGCTGGAGGAGGCGCGCGGTCCGCTCGTCGTCCTCGGAGAGGCACTGCGAAGTGACGTTCCGGAGCATCTGCTCCTGGGAATCGGCGAGTTGATGGTACGTCAGGCGCTGTGCCGAGAGGTCGCCGAGGGCGGTGGGAAGGTTGTGCAGGACGTAGTCGCGCAGCGGTGAGCCCGGGCGACCGGGGGCGGGAGGGGTGTGCTGCCGGGGGTGTGTGACGCCGTCGAAGAGCTGGCTGCTGTTCACGTCTTCTCCTTGCCGGCCGCCGCGACGGGCCGTGACGGCACTGGGGTTGGTGTTGCTCGGAGGCCCGACCGCCTGCCAGGGGTTCGTGGTGAGGGGCCGGCCGCGGAGAACGGCCGGCCGTCCGGTTGATGCCGGAGGTGGGAAGGTGTTGTGGCGCCCGGGGGAGGCCGGGCGCCACGGGGGTCAGCGGGTGACCGGCAGGAACTTCCAGTGGAACTTGGGAGCGGGGGACGAGGGGCTGTTGATCGTCGCCTCGTCGGAGGAGGAGCTCCGGGTGAGGTTCAGCCGTTCCTCGGGGGTGGTGTGGTTGGTCAGGAGTGTTCCGTTCGAGCCGTCGGGGGTCGCGCACCACAGGTAGCCGTCGTCGTTGGGGCGGAAGCCGCCCATGGTGACGAAGCTGCCGTCCAGCGGTTGCCCCGGGTGGGCCGCCGTCGAGTTGACGTACCGGCCCTGGTTGACCAGGTAGAAGCAGGCGTCCGAGCCGATCCGCCCCGCGGAGATCGTGCCGAACCGCTGGTTCTCCTCATGTCCGTTCGAGGTGAAGATCAGCGGCTGGGGCGCGGTCTCCAGATCGTCCACCGCCAGTGCCGAGGGCTGGGACCCGTTGTCCCCCGAGACGATCTCGTTGAGGCCGGCGGCCTCGCGGGGGTCCTGGAGGAACCAGCGCTGGGCGGCCGAGCCGTCGTAGTCGCGGCCGGCCAGCGCCTGGCCGCTGCCGACGTCGGTGAGGAACTGCCGGGTGACGTAGTTCTGCAGGGTCCAGGTGCCGTCGAGCTGGTCGACCGGCGCCCAGAGCTGGTCCAGCGCCGCGTTCGGCCACAGCACCGTCCGCGCGTCGCGGGCGCCGCCCTCCTGGCCCAGGTAGCGGCCGGCGAAGGGTGCGTTCGCGTGGAACAGCCGGTAGTAGCCGGGGTATTCGGGGTCGGGCGACAGGTTGAACACCTGCGAGGGGACGTTCGCCGGGTTGACGGGCTGATCGGCGACCACGTGGCTGGTGCCGGAGGGGCCGGCCACATTGGTGGTCGCGGCGCTGCGCACCACGGCCTGGGCGGGCACGGCCGGCCCGGTCTGCTGCTGCTGCGCGGGCGGCTGCTGGGCGGGCAGGTTGGCGAGGGTGAACATGACGGGGTAGTGGTCCGCGCTGGTCACGGTGTCGACCCGCCCGTATCCGGTGATGGTGGGCTGCGCTTGGGCCGAGGGAACCACCGCGTAGTCGATCGTCGAGGGAGCCGAGGTGGTGGTGACCAGCGGCGTCGGGCGAGTGGGCAGGGCCTGGGAGTGAACGGTGAACTGCGGGCCGATCGCGTTGCGCAGGCTGTCCGGGGGGCGGTTGTAGTCGCCCAGGGCGATCCAGGGCAGGTTGGAGGGCCTCAGCTGCTCCCGGATGTTGAGCAGGAGCTGGGGGTCGTCGCTGCCGCTGCTCCCCGAGCTTCCGTGCACCGAGAAGTAGACGACGCCGTCGACGTTGATGCCGAGCGCGGGCCGGGAGTCGGTCCCGTTGGTGATCCTGCCCTCCCGGGTGGTGTACACGTTGTTCCGGTCGACCCGGGTGCGGCTGAAGATGGCCACGTTGACCCGGCCGACCGTTCCCGGCCTGGGGTTGGTGTCCGTGTGCAGCCAGTACAGGTACCCCGCGGGTCGGGCCGAGCTTCCGATCCGGTACTCCTGGACCGGGACGGGGTTGAGAGTGGCGTTGTCGACCCACTGGGTGTTGAAGGAGGTGATGTCCCCCAGGAACGTGGCGCCGCGGGGCGGGGCGCCGGCCTCCTGCAGGGCGATGATGCTGGCGTTGCCCTCGCCGGGCAGGTACAGCCGCGGCAGGTCGTTGGTGTACTTGTTGCCGTTCGCCTCAGGGGTGTCCGCCCCCTGCATGTTCCAGGTGGCGACCTTGCGGCCGTTGTTGTCGCGCGGGTCGAGTCCGCCGGTGTCGGCGAGGAACAGGGACGGGCGTTTGCCGACGTCGACGGGGACGACGCCTTGGCCGGTGTAGTCGAGGGTCTCGCGGCCGCCCCAGTCGGGGATGGCCTGGCCGCCCTGGGCGAGTGGCTGGAAGCGGTTCGGGGCGTCGTTCGCGGAGCCGAACTGGAAGGCGGTGCCGGACTGGGTGCCGTACGGGGCGTACGGTTCGAACGGTCCGCCGGCGGTGGCCTGTTTGACCATGGTGTTGTTGTAGAAGACGTTCTGGGGGCCGGAGGAGCCGGACCACTTGACGGCCTTGGGGCCGGCGGCCCACCAGATGGGGTACCAGGTGCCCTCGTCGATCTCGCCGCCCTCGCCGCCGCAGTTGGCCTGGCAGCTGCCGGAGCGGTGCTCGTAGGGGACGCGCAGGGTGTTCTGCTCGAAGAGGTTGTTGTGCTCCCAGCCGCCGTGCAGGTTCAGGTCGGAGTCGAGGTCGTTGCGGAAGGCGACGTTGCCGCTGGCCGACCACTGGAAGGTGAAGTGGCGCAGGTTGCGGCTGAGGTTGTAGGCGTAGAGGGAGTCCCAGACGCGGCTGCCGCGCAGGTAGCCGTTGCCGCCCTTGCCCTTGTTCCAGGCGCCGTCGAAGCTGTTGCGTTCGATCTGGAGGTTGCGGGCGTCCTCGGTGACGATCGGGTGCGAGCCGGTCATCTCGGCCTTCAGGCCGCGGGCCCAGTCGTTGGCGGCCCATTTGAAGACGATGCCGTGCATCGCGTACTCGGGGGCCATGTTGCCGTAGTTGTGGACGGCCTGGTCGGGGGTCAGCTGGTAGGTGCCGCCGCCGAGCTTGGGCAGGCCGTTCATGTCCTGGGTGAAGGCGAAGTCCTCGAAGCCGACGCCCTGGACGACCTTGAGCGGGGTGACCTTGCTGGCGTACGGCTTGTCGCCCAGCGCGGGGGAGCCGTCCGAGGTGGAGTCGACCGGAAGGTCCCACTCCAGCGGGCGGTCCAGGGTGACGGTCTTCGCCGCGGCGTCCAGGGAGTTGACCCGGAACATCTGCTGGCGCATGTGCAGGTTGTCCATCTGGCTGCGGTCGGACACGCCCTGCTGCTCGTAGAACTTGACGCTGTTGGCCGCTCCCACCCAGACGTATCCGCCCACCGAGAACTTCTTCATGTCGGCCTTGGCGTCCAGCTGGACGGTGTTCTGGCCCTGGCGGGCGGCGTAGCCGGGGTCGGCGGCCAGGGCGGCGACCTTGATGCCGGAGGCCCAGTGCTGGTTGACGCTGCCTTCGAAGATGTCCTTGCGGTTGGCCGAGGCGGCCGCCCAGTCGTCCTGGTAACGGTCGGCGATGTCGCGGGTCTGCACCCGGAACATGCCGCGTCCGGGCCAGATCCAGCCGCCGGTGCCGACGTCGGCGCCGCTGCCGGCCTTCATGCTGTCCTGGTCCCAGCGGCCGTTGACCAGGGTGTCGTAGCGGGTGTTGACGTCGGGGCGGAACACCAGGCGGGTGCCGCCGTCGCCGGAGCCCTGCCCGCGCAGGACGAGGTAGTCGGCGTCGACGTAGATCTGCCGGGACACGTCGATCCGCCCGGCCGGCAGCTGGATCAGGGAGAGGCGGTTGAAGTTGGCGTTCGGCGAGCAGGTGGCCTTGATGTCGTCGATGGCCTTCTGCAGCCCGGTGGTGTCGTCGGTGCCGTCGTTCGCCTTCACGCCGTACTTGGCGGCGAGCACGTCCGACGTGATGCGGCAGGTGGGATCGTCGGTCAGGTCGCCGTCACCGGGCAGCTGCTGGCCGCCCCGGAAGCCCACGCGGGACCAGTCCGGCATGCCGGCGGGCGGGGAGGTGCGGTTGGCGAAGCTCAGGTCCGGGCCCTCGGCCCCGGGGCCGGCCGTCACCCCGGCGGCCGGGGCGGCGGCCGCTTCGAGGGCGGGCGCGGCCGAGGCGAGGGCGGGCAGGGTCAGGGAGAGCAGCAGGCCGGACAGCAGCGCGGCCGCCGGTCGTAGGCGTTTCAAGGGACGTCCTTCCGTGTCATCGGATGGTTCGGGCGCAGGGCCGCACCACGGCGCCCCGGCTCCTCGCGGGTGCCGGGGGGCAGTGGTGGACGGGACGGGCGGGGCGGATCCACCGGGGAACCGCCCTCGGAGCGGACCCTGCTGCTACGGGCACCAGAACTGGAGCGAGGAGATCCGGTCGTTGAGGTAGTCCTTGGAGCTTCCGGCGCCGTAGTCGCCCGTCGCGCCCCAGTGCCACGTCTCCGTGTAGTCCAGGTCGGAGGGGTGGAGCTCGCCGTACGGGTCGTCCATGAACTTCACCGAGCACTGCGAGTTGTTGATCCAGGACGACACCTGGTTGTTGGCCAGCTCCCCGTTCAGGAAGTGGACCTGGGTGAGGCGCACGATCGCCGAGTTGCCGCCGGCCGGGGGCGGCGTGACGATCGCCTTCGAACCCGTCCCGCCCTCGTGCTGGTAGAGGCACAGCGCCCACGCCGGGCAGCCGTCGTAGGGCGGGTTCGCCGCGGACGCCGGAGCTGCCGTGGCGATCAGCGCCGCGCCGGCGAGGGCGGCGGAGACGGCGGCGGACTTCAGCCGGAGGGATGTGCGGGCCATGGTGGAACTCGCTTTCGGGGTCGGCCGGTAGAGGCGATACGGGATGGGTGACATTGCTTGCGCGCGGCCGTCGAACGGTGCGTTCCGGTAGAGGGGGCACGAAGCATCGAGCGGAACCGCGGGTCCAACCGTGCTTCACCGCCGCGCGTCGGCACATCAGTCATCTGACTGCGAGAGCCGACTGGTTGATGGTGTCGGTGTACGTCGTGCGGTGAGCCATGGCCGGGGTGAGCAGGCCTCGTTCGGGCTGGATGAGGACGACCGCAAGCGCTGGAAGGGTCCGTCCCGCCGGATCCGTCGGCGGGACGCGCTCCCCACCGCCTACCGCATCGCACCCCTGATGCGGTCACGCACCGTCAAATGACCGATGTCGAACGGCGGTGCGGAGCCAATGATGGAGAACGCCCGCCCCCCGACGGGGCACACCATGTCCGCACCTCCCGCCATCAGAGGCCCGCTGTCCAACAGCACCCTCCAGCAACACCATCACCCACACGGAAAGGTGGTTCAGATGTTCACACCCAAGGCCATGCTTCGCGGCTCGGCCGCCACGGCGACGGTCGTCGCGGCCGTGATAGGCCTCGGTGCCGGATCGGCACACGCCGCCGGCTGGCCTCCGTTGCAGCCGGGCGCCCACCTCTACTCGAGCACCGGCGGGAGCGGCGCGGTGACCACGGTCGACCTCGACGACTTCGGCACGTGCCACACGCTGTCGGCGCCCGCCCGATCGGTCCAGGTCGCCTCCGGCTCCGCGTCCGTGGTGCTGTACTCCGGCGCGGGTTGCACCGGCGCCAACCCGTGGGCCACCGGCTCGTTGGCCCAGTTCAACCTGCCGTGGCCGGTGCTGAGCTACCGGGTGGTCCCGGCCTGACGCCACCCGGACCAGGGCAGTACGGCCTTCGGTGACCTCCCCGTACGGAGGTCTCGAAGCTCCTGTCATGAGGGGTGCCGGGTAGGCGGGTGATGCCCCGGGGCAGCGCAAGCGGGCCGCCGTCCGCTCTGCCGGCCCCGAGACGCACACCGGGCCCGTCCGTCACCCGGCACTCCCTTGCCCAACTGTCCTGCACGGGCCGCAGTGAGCCGACCGCCTGGTGTTCGGCGGTCGGACGGTCACTCAACGCGTCAACGCGGGCCGAGTCTCCCGCTCTTTCGCTCCGGCTGCCCCAGGCGCGCACCCGGATGCCCCGCGCCGTCAGCGGTGTCCACCTGCCAGGACAGCTGACCGGCCAGCCATGCCGTCAGGTGCCTCCGGCCCGACGGCGGGCGGAACACCTCACATCCCGTTCCGACACAAGGAGTTTTTGATGGCAACGCACGAAACCACGAACCGGCCCACCACCGGTCGACGCCGTTTCCTCGGTCTCGCGGCGGCCGGTGTCGTCGCCGGCCAGGTCGGCCTGTCCGCCCCGGCCCAGGCGGCCGCCGGCCGAGGGACGGCATCGGTAGACGCCGGGACGACGCCGGGCTGGGCGCCGCGGTCGGGAGCAGGGATCCGCCCGTTCCGTATCAAGGTGGCGCAGGGAGACCTCGACGACCTGCGACGGCGCATCCGGGCGACCCGGTGGCCCGACCGGGAGACGGTCGACGACCGCAGCCAGGGCGCGCAGTTGGCGAAGATGCGGCCGCTGATGGAGTACTGGGGCACCCGGTACGACTGGCGCAAGCTGGAGCGGCGCCTCAACGAACTGCCGCAGTACATCACGGAGATCGACGGACTGGATATCCAGTTCGCCCACATCCGCTCCCCGCACGCCGGAGCCATGCCGATGCTGATGACCCACGGCTGGCCCGGGTCGATCGTCGAACTGCTGAAGGTCATCGACCCGTTGACCAATCCCACCGCGCACGGCGGCCGCGCCGAGGACGCCTTCCACCTGGTGCTGCCGACCCTGCCCGGCTACGGTTTCTCGGGCAACCCGACCAGGCCCGGGTGGAACTTCGCCCGCATCGCGCCCGCCTTCCACGAGCTGATGAGGCGCCTCGGGTACCCGGAGTACGTCTCGCAGGGCGGCGACCACGGCGCGATCCTCTCCGAGGTGCTAGCCGTCCAGCAGCCGAAGGGGCTGCTCGGCATCCACGTCAACATGCCGGGGACCGTGCCGGACGACATCCTGCGCCGGCTGCGCAATTTCGATCCGGCCCCGGCGAACCTGTCGGCCGAGGAGAAGAGGGCGTACGAGCGGCTGCTGCACTTCTACCGCGACGGCTTCGGCTACGCGGCGATGATGAACCGGAGCCCGCAGACGATCGCCTACTCCCTTACCGACTCCCCGGTCGGCATGGCCTCCTACTACTACGACAAGTTCGCGGAGTGGACGGACTCGGCCGGCGTACCCGAGAAGGTCCTCAGCTACGACGAGATGCTCGACGCGATCTCGATGTACTGGCTGACCGGCACCGGCGCGTCGTCGTCCCGGCTGTACTGGGAGGGCACCCAGGCCGGCGGCGGACCGTTCAACGCGGTGCCCATCCCGAAGCTGCCGGTCGCGGTGACGGTCTTTCCCGCCGAGATCTACCCCGCGCCGCGCAGCTGGGGCGAGCGGACCTTCGGCAACATCATCCACTGGAACGAAGTCGACAAGGGCGGGCACTTCGCTGCCTGGGAGCAGCCGCAGCTGCTGGCTGAAGAACTCCGCACCGCCTTTCGGTCGCTGAGGTAGCGGGGACCTCCCGCGACCGCCCGCACGGCCATCCACCACCCCCTCCTCCTGAAAGCGAGAACACCCCCGTGGAGCTGAAGCTCGAAGTCATCGTCCTGCCCGTCTCCGATGTCGACATCGCCAAGGAGTTCTACGTCGACACGCTCGGCTTCCGCCTCGACGCGGACTTCCCGATCGACGAGGGCTACCGGATCGTCCAGGCCACCCCGCCCGGCTCCGCCTGCTCGGTCATCTTCGGGGAGGGACTGAGCGCGCTCCCCGTGGGCTCCGCCCGGGGACTGCACCTGGTCGTGACCGACATCGAGCGGGCGGTCAAGGAACTCGCCGGGCGCGGAGTCGACATCGACGGCCCGTTCCACGACGAGACCGGTGCCTTCCACCACGCCGACGGGACCCACCGGGTGCCCGGCGTCGCCCCGGGACGGCCCAGCTACGGCACCTTCGCCCGCTTCGCCGACCCCGACGGGAACGAGTGGTTCCTCCAGGAGGTCACCCTCCGGGCCCCCGGACGCTGACCACCCGGGCCGGTGGCACCGGCCGTCCGGCACCGGGTCGGCGAGGGCGGCCGGGGGCGACCGGATCCGTGCAGCTCTGCGGGTCCCGGTGTTCGTAGGATGGGGGGAGCTCCTCCGGGAGGAACTCGTCCCGGAGGTGCCATGCCGCAGCCCGCGAACCACCAGCTACTCGGGCGTACCCGGGAGTTGGAGGTACTGGACCGCCTGCTGCGCGAGGTGCGCGACGGGCGCAGCCGGGTGCTGGTGCTGCGGGGTGAGGCGGGCGTCGGCAAGTCGGCGCTGCTCAACCATCTGGCCGGGCGGGTGGGGCAGTGGCAGACCGTGCGCGCGGCCGGCGTCGAAGCCGAGTCCGAGTTCGCCTACTCCGCCCTGCAGCAGCTGTGTGCCCCGCTGTTGTCGCACCTGGACCGGCTGCCGGAGGTGCAGCAGGACGCGCTGCGTGTCGCGTTCGGCCTGAGTGCGGGGAACCCGCCGGAGATGATCCTGGTCGGGATCGCGGTCCTCGGTCTCTTCGCCGAGGCTGCGGCCCGGTCCCCGCTGGTGTGTCTGGTCGACGACGCGCAGTGGCTGGACCTGATGTCCCAGCGGATCCTGGCGTTCGTCGGGCGTCGGCTGGACGCCGAATCGGTGGCGCTGGTGTTCGCCGAGCGGATCACTGACGGGAAGACGGACGAGGGCTTCGCCGGCCTGCCGGACCTTCCCCTGCGCGGGCTGGCCGACGCCGACGCCCGGGCGCTGCTCGACAGCGTGCTGCCGGGGCCGGTCGACGCCCGCGTGCGGGACCGGATCGTGGCCGAGACCGGCGGGAACCCGCTCGCCCTGCTGGAGTTGCCCCGGGGCCTGTCACCGGCGGAGCTGGCGTTCGGCTTCGGCGGACCGGGCGCCGGCCCGCTGGCGACCCGGGTCGAGGACGGATTCCGTCGGCGCGTCGACGCGCTGCCGCCCGACACCCGCGTCCTGCTGCTGGTCGCGGCGGTCGAACCGATCGGCGACGGACCGCTGTTGTGGCGGGCCCTGCGCCTGCTGGGCATCGGTCCCGAGGCCGCGGCACCGGCTGAGGCCGCGGACCTGGTCACCCTGGGAGCCTCGGTGCGGTTCCGGCACCCGCTGGTGCGTTCGGCCGTCTGGCGCGGCGCGGATGCCGCCGCCCTGCGTGCGGCGCACGCCGCCCTGGCCGAGGCCACCGACGCCGAGCGCGATCCCGACCGGCGGGCCTGGCACCGGGCCCACGCCGCGATCGGGCCGGACGAGCAGGTCGCCGCCGCACTGGAGGACTCCGCCGACCGGGCCCTGGCGCGCGGCGGTCGGGCGGCCGCCGCTTCCTTCCTGGAACGGGCCGCGGCGCTCACCCCCGACCCGAAGGAGCGGGCGCGGCGCGCACTGGCGGCCGCAGCGGCCAACGTCGCTGCGGGCGTGCCGGCTCGGGTTCCCGACCTGCTCGCCGCCGCGGAGCTGGGGCCGCTGGACCGGTTGCAGCAGGCCCATGCCGGCCGGCTGCGGGCCAAGGCGTCGTCCATGACCGACTCGGGGAAGGGCGCGGTGCAGCCGCTGCTCGACGCGGCGAGCCGGTTCAGGGACCTCGACCCGGCCGTCGCGCGGGAGACCTGCCTCGCGGCGTTCGACGCGGCCATCTGGGCCTGGCCGCACGACGAAGGCGGACTACGGCGAGCGGCCGAGGTCGCTCGTGGCCTGATACCCGGCGACGAGCCGGCCGGAGTCTTCCTCCGTGCCCTGGTCGCGTGGACCGTGGACGGGCAGGCCGCCGCCTTCCCGCTACTGGCGCAGGCGCTGCGTTCCGTCGCCGAGGAGGAGGAGCCGTCCGTCCTGTGGGCGGCCACGAACGCCGCCGCGGAGCTGGGCGATCTCCAGGCCTGGCTGGACGTCACCGATCGGGCGGTCCGCTTCGCCCGGAGGACGGGCACGCTGTCGGTCCTCTCGACGGCCTTGCCCTACCTGGCGGGCGCGCTGGGCCATGCGGGGCGACTCTCCGAAGCCGAGGGCCTGCTGACCGAGGCCGCAGCGATCGAGAAGGCCACCGGCGTGGTGACGCGCACGGCCACGGCGGCCTTGATCGCCGCGTACCGGGGACGGGAGCGACCGGCCCTGGACCTGCTCGAGGCGATGGAACGGGACGGCGAGCAGCGTGGCCTGGGCCGGCTCATCCGGGTGGCCGCGTGCGAGCGGGCCGTGCTCCACAACGGCCTGGGCAACTATCCGCTCGCCATGGAAGCGGCGCTGCGCGGCGGAGTGCACAAGGACCTCGTGGTGCACTTCTGGACGTGCAGCGAGCTGGTCGAGGCCGCGACCCGGGCCGGCGAGCCGGCCGTGGCGGCCGGGGCGTGCGAGCGGCTCGCCGACTGGAGCCGGGCCGGCACGCCCTGGGCCCTGGGCGCGCATGCGGTCGCCGAAGCCCTGACCGGAGCACCCGAGCAGGCCGAAGACCGCTACCGCGAGGCCGTGGACCACTTCGGCCGCGGCGGGCTCGGCGTGTTCGAGACCCGGGCCCGACTGCTGTACGGGGAGTGGCTGCGCCGCCGGAACCGGCGGGCGCAGGCCCGTACCGAGTTGCGGGCGGCGTACGAGGCGGCCGCGCGCATGGGCATGGAGGCGTTCGCCGAGCGGGCCCGGCGCGAGCTGCTCGCCACCGGGGAGACGGTTCGCAAGCGGACCGTCGGTGCGCCGGTCCTGACCCCGCAGGAGGCGCAGATCGCCCGCCTCGCGGCCGCCGGGCACCCGAACGCGGAGATCGGCGCGCAGTTGTTCCTCAGCCCTCGCACGGTCGAGTGGCACCTGCGCAAGGTCTTCGCCAAGCTGGGGATCTCCTCCCGTCGAGAGATCGACGGCGCCCTGTCCGAACCGTGACCGCCGTGCGGTGATCGCCGATGTCCGGCGGGCCCGTGCGACGCCTACGGCAGCACGGTGCGCAACTCCCGCCGTGAGCCGATGCCGAGCTTGGTGAACACCTTGCGCAGGTGCCACTCGACCGTACGGGCACTGAGGAAGAGCTCGGCGCCGATCTCCGCGTTCGAACGGCCGTCCCGTGCGCGCCTGGCGATCCGGCTCTCCTGCTCCGTCAGCTCGACCGCCCGTTGCGCGGCAGGCGGCGACACCGAGACTCCGCACTCGGCGAGTTCACGGCGGGTGCGTTCGGCGAACGCTTCGGCGCCGATCTCCACGAACATGTCGTGCGCCGCGCTCAGCTGCCCGCGGGCGTCCGGCTGGCGGCCCTGCCGACGCAGCCATTCGCCGTGGAGCAGATGGGCCCGGGCCAGCGCGACCGCGCCGCGGCTGCGCCCGAGCCGGTCGATCGCCTCGCGGTAGAGCCCGTCGGCCGCGGAGCCTTCGCTGATCAGGGCGCGCGAACGTGCCTCGGTTCCCAGGCTCCACTCCGTCGCGCTGGGCGTGGTGGTGCGGACGAGCCGTTCCACGGCCCGTTCCGCCAGGGCCCGGTCGCCGCAGCGGACCGCCGCCTCGACCAGCTCACTCAGGGCCCAGGAGGCGAACGCGGTCTCTGCGGGGTTCGCGGCCGCCGACGCGGCGGCGTCCCTGGCCTCGGCGAAGCGGCCGAGACCGTTGTGCAGGACGGCGTTCGTGTAGTTGATCAGAGTGACCCCGAGGCCCTCGCCTCGTTCGACCGCGGTGCTCTCGGCGGCCCGGATCAGATCGCGGGCCCGAGCCTGGCCGCGCCAGGCGGCCACCGCCGCGGCGTCGTAAGCGGGGCGGGCGATTCCCGTCGCCTCGGCAACGACCTCGGACTCTTCGAGCAGGTCGGCCGCCGCCCGGAACTGGCCGGCGTGCAGATGAGCGGCGATCCGCTGGGTCAACACGACCGGCAACATGGTCAGCGCGCCGTTGGCCCGGGTACTGCGGACGTTCAGCTCGGTGAGCGCCTCCCACGCCTCGTCGTCCCAGACCTCGTACGCACCGTGGGTGGCGACGACGAGCCAGCGCGTCCCCTCCTCCAGCGACAGCCCGTCGTGGCGGAACGCGTCCAGGGCGCGCCGCACCAGCGGGGTCCCCTTGGCATGGCCTTCGGTGAACAGCACGGCGTACGCGTCGAGCAGGAGGTCCTGCGGACGCGGCGGCCGGCCCGGTGGAGGCGCCGTTGCCGCGGCAACGGCCACACGCGACACGGTCGCGCTGTCGGCGTAGCGGCCGGCCAGCAGCGCGTAGGTGATGGAGTCCAGGTAGGTCTCGCGGGACAGGACCGGGTCGAGCCGCTCCAACCGCTGTGCCGTGTCCAGCAACAACCCGGGGGCCTGGGCGGTGTCTCCGGCGGCGAACGCCAGGTACCCCCTCAACTGACCGACGTGGGCCGATCGCAGCTCGTCGTGCGGGCCGGACTCCACCCTGTCGAGCAGGGCCCGTGCCCCCTCCGGAGCACCCGCGTGGTACTTGTCCCTGGCGGCGGCGAGTTCGCGCTCGGCGCGCAGCGCCGGGTCCGCCGTCAGCTCGGCCGCGCGCTCCAGGAACGCGGCCGCCGCGGCCAGTCCGCCACGGGACTGCGCCCGGTCCGCCGATGCCTCCAACTCCGCTGCCACCGCCTCGTCGTGGTGCTCGGTAGCGTGGGCGAGGTGCCAGGCACGGCGGTCCTGATCCGCTTCCTGCGACATCGCCCCGGCGAGGGCCCGGTGGACCCGGCGCCGGGCGTCCGCCGTGGCCGCGCGGTACACGGCGGAGCGCACCAGCGGATGGCGGAACGCGACCCGAACTCCGATCGTGATCAACTCCGCCGCTTCAGCAGCGCTCCCGGCCCGCGGACTCAGCCCGAGGGCCGCGGCGGCCCGCCAGATCAGCACCGGATCGCCGGCCGAGTCGGCAGCCGCGAGCAGCAGCAGTTCCCGGGAATCGGCGGGCAGTTCGGCGGTCCGGCGCCGGAAGCTCTCCTCGATCCGTGCCGACAGTGCGGCGGCTTCGAGCAGGCCGAATCCGCCGGCGAGCCGGTCGGGCGAGGCGAGCGAAAGCTCCCGCAACGCCAGTGGGTTGCCCCGGGCCTCGGCGAGGATCGCGGAGCGGACACCGCCGTCGAGTGGCCAGCGCACCACGGAGTCCAACAGCTGCTGCGCGGCGTCCGGGTCGAGGCCCTGAACCGTCAACTCGCCCAGGCCGCGCATACTGGCGACCGGCTCACGGGTCGCGATCAGCATGAGGACCGCCTCGGCCCGAAGCCGACGCGCCACGAAGGCCACCACCTGGGCCGAGGCGTCGTCGAGCCAGTGCGCGTCGTCCACCACGCACAGCAGCGGCTGTCCGCGCCCCGCCTCGGCGAGCAGATTGAGTACTCCGAGGCCGACGAGGAAGGGGCTCGGCGCATCCCCGTTCCGCAGGCCGAACACAGTGGCCAGCGCCTCGGCCTGGGGCGTGGGGAGACGGTCGACCCCGTCCAGCAACGGGAGGCACAGCTGGTGCAGGGCGGCGTAGGGCAGGTCCACTTCGGACTCGACCCCGGCGACTCGCAGGATCCGTGCGTCCGCACCGGTCCGCAGGGCGTGGTCGAGCAGGGCGGTCTTCCCGACACCGGCCTCGCCCAGCACGACGAGAACGTCGCTACGACCGTCCCGCATGGCCTTCAGCAGGGCGTCCAGTCGCGCGCACTCCGTGCGCCGTCCGAACAGCGTCGGATCCTCCCTGCGGTCGATACGCGGGCGTGACGGCGGGGCGGCCCGGCCGGAGGCGAGGACAGGAGAGTGCGGCATGACTGTGTTCGGGGAGAGCCTGCCGAGCGACGCGCTCGATCGCAGGTGAGGTGAACGGGAGGACGAAGCGACGCCGAGCAGCGGACTGTCGATCAGAACGCCTTCGGGGCACGGCGGCTCAGTGCGGGATGTCGTCGTCGCTCACCATGTCGAACTCCTTCTTCGGGGCGTCGGAAAGGCTACACGATCGCGTGATCAGGCACCGGATCTCTCTCGGAGACCGGATCTCTCGCGGAGAGGGACGAGCCGGGAGGGCGGAGGGCGTGGACCGGATCCGTCCTCCCGGCTCTCGGTGGCGCAGGTGTGCCGCCGGATCAGAGGGTGGCGCGGGCGGCCTCGGATCGTCCTATTGGACACTTGGTCCAGATTGGATATAGCGTCCAACGCATGGGGAGTCTTGATGAGTGCATGGATCCGCGAGTGCAGAGTCCTGGTGATGACGGGTGCATGGAGTTTGAACTGGTCGAGGTATTCGGGAATGAGCCGCTGACCGGAGGGCCACTCGGAGTGGTCATGTGCGGTGCGGCATGTGACGATGCGCTGATGCAGCGCCTGGCGGCCCGCCTGGCCATGCCGGAGACCGTCTTCCTGCGCGGCGGTGGTGGGGGAGAGGTGGAGGTGCGGATCTTCACCCCCTATGTCGAGTTGGACTTCGCAGGTCATCCCCTTGTGGGAGCAGCCGCAGTGGCGGTGCGGCAGGGCCTGGCCCGGCCCGGCCGGGTAGCGCTGCGCACTCGGAGCGGAATCGTTCACGCGCAGGTGGGATCGGCGGGGGAAAGCGCGGTATTGGAGGAACGGGCCTGTCAGGTGAGCTCACCTGTCGCTTCGGAGTCCGTATGTGAAGCGGTTGGGCTTGCTCCGGACGCGGCGGTGGGGCCCGTGAGATTGGCATCGGCCGGACTCGGGTTCGCCTGCCTCCCCGTGAGCGCCGCCGATCTGGAGTCGGCCGAGGCTCTGCCGCACAAGGTTGCGGCGCTCGCCGAGAGGGTGCCCGGGCTGGCCGGCGTTTTCGGGGTGGCGGTGTTCGTTCCGCAATTGCCTGAAATCCGCGCTCGGGTCTTTGTTCCCGAGCCGGTTTGCGCGGAAGACCCGGCCACGGGCTCGGCCGCGCTGGCAATGGCCGGATGGCTTGCGCACAGTGGGCCGATTGGCGAGCCCCTGGTGTTCGAGATCGTCCAGGGAACCGCCGAACTCGGCTTCTCCAGATTGCGAGTGGAAGTCCGCAGGAATGCTGATGGAGGCGTATTCGCAAGCGTCGGTGGCGGGGTGCGCACCTTGCTGAAAGGGCAGCTCATGATGGGCGAGAAGGTCGACCGGACCTGAGAATGGAGACCTCCTGGGACTCCTTGGACCCGAACGCCTTGTCGCCAGTGCCGCGTCATGCCTGACCTGCCGTGCTCAGAGGCCCAGATCCGCTGCCAGGCAGGAGAACCTGACCGCCAGCGCGTCGGGGTCATGGGCGTCCACCGCCTGATATGCCGGCGGCACCGCCTTCTCCTCGACCATGTCCTCGAAGGGGACACGTTCCGGGAGCGCGCCGAATCGGGCCTTGCGGATCTCCGCCGCCTGTTCGTGCGTGCCGGGATCGGGATCACTCACGTTCGTACCTCCATGTGGTCGACACGCTTGTGGGTCACAGATGGTCGGCGTCCACCACGGCCTGGGCGAACGCCGTCGGCGCCTCCTGCGGCGCGTTGTGGCCGATGCCGGTGAGCACGCGGTGCTCGTACCGGCCGGTGAAGAACTTCCGGTACCCGGTGCCGTCGGTCGTGGCCAGGAACGGGTCGAGGGCGGGGTCCAGGGCGACGGTCGGCACGGTGATGGCCGGCCGGGCCGCGAGCAGCTGCTCGTAGCGGTCGTAGCGGCGCTCGCCGTCGGCCAGGCCCAGGCGCCAGCGGTAGTTGTGGATCACGATGGCGGCGTAGTCGGGGTTCTCGAACGCCGCGGCGGTGCGCTCGAAGGTGGCGTCGTCGAACTTCCAGGTCGGGGACACCTCGTCCCACACCAGCCGGCACAGGTCGTGCCGGTTCTGCCTGGTCTCCATGGCGACGCGGCCGCGGTCGGTGGCGAAGTAGTACTGGTACCACCAGGTGTGCTCGGCCTTCGGCGGCAGCGGGTTCTTCTGCGAAGGGATGTTGACGATGAGGTAACCGCTCACCGCCACCAGGGCCTTGACCCGCTCCGGCCACAGCGCCGCGATGGTGCCGGCGGCCCGCGAGCCCCAGTCGAAGCCTGCCAGCACCGCCTCGTGGATCTTCAGGGCGTCCATCAGGGCGACGATGTCGAGGGCGATCGCGGACTGCTGCCCGGTGCGGACGGTCGTCGGGGACAGGAAGGTCGTGGTGCCGTGGCCCCGCAGGTACGGCACGATCACCCGGTAGCCGGCGTCCGCCAGCAGTGGCGCCACGTCGACATAGCTGTGGATGTCGTAGGGCCAGCCGTGCAGGCAGATGACCACGGGCCCGTGCTTCGGCCCGGCCTCGGCGTAGCCGATGTCGAGCACGCCGGCCTGGACCCGCTTCAGGTCGGTGAACGTGGTGTGGGTGCCCGGGGCGATGGCCGGGATGACCGGGGCCGGGCGGCCGGACCGGTCGGACCCGGCCGCGAAGGCGGCGGGCGCGTTCGATGCCGCGCCGACCGACACAGCCGTGGCGCCCACGCCGAGACCGACCGCTTTGGTGAAGGTACGCCTGTTGATCATGTCTGATCCTTCCTGGAGACCCGCTGATGCCTCCACTGTTCTTCGGTCACCGGCCCGACGCATCGGTCACATGACGTCGAGACGCACGAAGTCGCGGACGCGCGCGCGGACGCACGAAGGACCTGTCGGGCCGCCAGATTCAGTCATTCGACTGTTTCCGCCGTCCTACCGCCTGGTGATCCTCGAAGGAGCGCCGCGATGCCGGCGGATCGTCGTGTGTGCAATCGGAAGGTCTGGCCGTGAAGCAAACCCCCGTCGTCCTCATCCACGGTGCGTGGTTCCACATGTCCTCCTGGGAGGGCTGGGCCGAACGGTTCACCGCGCACGGTTACGCGGTGTGCGTTCCGGGCTGGCCCGGCGAAGCCCCCACCGCGGACCAGGTCCGCCGCGATCCCGGCCCGCTGGGCGACCTCGGGCTCGCCGCGCTGACGGCCCACTACGAGGAGATCGTGCG
Source organism: Streptomyces sp. FH025 (assembly GCF_017427025.1). Classification (GTDB taxonomy): domain Bacteria; phylum Actinomycetota; class Actinomycetes; order Streptomycetales; family Streptomycetaceae; genus Kitasatospora. Next base: position 10,517 of record NZ_JAFLNG010000009.1, on the reverse strand, counting down.
TTCCTTCGACAACCCGCCGGTGCTCATCGGGCATTCGGCCGGCGGCCTCATCGCCCAGCACCTCCTCGCGGCCGACCTCGGCCGCGCCGCCGTCGCCCTCGCGCCGTTGCCGGCCGGCGGTGTGCCGCTGGACGACGGCCGGCCCCGGCCGTGGTCGCTGATGTCGGCCGGCCCGACCCGGCACCCGGGCTTCGAGCTGCTGCCGCGCGCCCGGTTCAGACACGTCGTCGTCAACGCGGTCGGAGAGGAGGAGGCCGCGAAGCTCTTCGACCGGTACGCCGTCCCGGCCCCGCTCCGGCTGCTCGCGGACCTCGGGCTCGACCGCACCGCCGCCGGGCCGGCCGACACCGTCGTGGACACGGCCAATTCGGCGCGCGGGCCGCTCCTGCTCGTGTCCGGCCAGGAGGACCGGATCGTCCCGGACGCCGTGACCCGCTCGGTCTACAAGCTCTACGGCGACTCCTGTGCCGTGACCGATCTGAAGCAGTTCGCCGATCGGGGGCACTCCCTGGTGTTCGACAGTGGCTGGCGCTCGGTCGCCGACCACGTCCTCGTCTGGCTGGCCGCCAACGGCGTCGAGGCCGTGACCGCGCAGGACTGAACGCGGGCATCAGACCTGCGCCACGTCGGTCCGGCCCAGCGCGTCAGTCCGGCTCAGCGCGTCGCGCAGCGCCGCCCGGGCCGTGATGCCCAGCTTGGGGAAGACGCGGTACAGGTGCGAGCTGACGGTACGCGGCGACAGGTGCATCCGCTCGCCGATCTCCTTGTTCGTCAGGCCGCCGGCGGCCAGCTCGGCGATGCGGCGTTCCTGCCAGGTCAGCGAGGCCAGGTTCGGCGTCGAGGCGCGGGGTGGGGCCCCGGTGGCGCGCAGTTCGGCCCGGGCCCGCTCGGTCCAGCCGGCCGCACCGAGCCGCTCGAACGCCTCGGCCGCCGGGACCACGTACCGCCGCGCCGCCGTCGGGCCCTGGACGTGGCGCACCCGGATGCCGTGCGCGAGCCGGATCCGGGCCAGCTCGAACGGGAAGCGGGCGGCGTCCGGGTGGGATTCGGCCCGCGCGAACATCTCGGCGGCCTCCCGTTCGTTCTCGGCGGTCATCGCCAGCGCGCCGTGGGTGATCAGCCCCAGGCGGGGCGACACGGACGGCAGGCCGGCGTCGCGGGCGGCGAGGGCGTGTGCCCGGGCCTGCTCGACGCGTCCGGTGTGCTGGGCGGCCTCGACGAGATCGAGCAGAGTGCGCGAGGCCTGGTAGGCGTAGGGCCGGAAGGTGCCCGGCTGGGTGATGCCGATGGCGTAGAGGTAGGCGGTCTCGTAGTCGCCGGAGCTCAGCGCGGCGGTCGCGCCGGCCGAGTCGGCGACCTGGGTCAGGAAGCCCAGTCCGCGCGGGCGGGCCCAGGCGTCCACCTCGGCCTGGAGGTCCCGCGCCTGCCCGAATTGCCCGCGCAGCGCGGCGAGCTGGGCCAGGTACGCGCGGCTCTGGGCGGCGAACAGATGGTGGCCGTGCTCGGTGGCCAGGTCCAGGCCGCGCTGTCCGGTCTCCTCGGCCTGGGCCCACTCGCCGACCGTCATCTGGTCGAGCATGATCTGGTGCAGCATGACCATGCCGGTGGCCACGGCTCCGGTCTCCAGCTCGCGGTCCACCACCCGCTGGAGGTGGGGGCGGTAGTGGCTCAGGATGTCGAGGTGGTAGGCGGCCGTGGCGTGCCGAGTGATGTCCCAGGGGTCCAGGTCCGACAGGTCCGCGGCGGTCCGGCGCAGCGGCTCGGCCCAGCCCGCTCCGTGCCTGGTCACGTCGCTCCAGGTGCCGCTGTAGAGGCGGACGCGTTCGGTGACCAGGGCGCCGAGCGAGTCGAGGAGCGCGCGGGTGCTCTCCCAGACCGCGCGGTCCCCGCTGTACTGGCTGATCGCCAGGAGCAGGATCACCAGCCGGGTGAGGACCTCCTCCGGCTCGGCCGAGCCGGAGGCCGTCCCGGCGTCCCGCAGCTTCTCGATCGCGGCCGAGACCTGCCGGTGGGTGGAGCGGACGTCCCCGTCCTGGTAGAGCGCCTGGTAGGCGGCCGCCAGCACCGAGGCCGGCGACTCCGCCGAACCGGGCGCGAGGTCCGCCTGGACCAGTCGGTGCGCCTGGCCGAGGCGGGCGGCGTGAGCGGCGACGAAGGCCGCGTCGGCCAGCCGCCGGGAGCGGCCGGTGCGGTTCTCGCTGAGCTCGGCGGCCCGCGTCAGCCAGGCCACGGCGGCCAGCGCGCCGCCGCGCCGGGTCGCCGACTCGGCCGCGGCCTCCAGGACGCCGGCGACGTCCTCGTCCGGATCGACCGTGGCCGCCGCCAGGTGCGTCGCCCGGCGTTCGAGGTTCTCCCGGTGGACGTGCGCCAGCGCCAGGTGCGCGGCGCGGCGCTGGTTGGGAGTGGCCATCTGCACGACGGCGGAACGCACCAGCGGGTGGCGGAAGACGAGGTCGCCGGTGACCACGTCGATGTCCAGCAGCCCGGCGGCCACCGCCGGGTCGGCGTCGCGCATCCGGTAGCGGGTGCCGGGGACGGTGTCGGTGCCGCTCGGGGTTCCGGCGCCGTCGAGCGCGCCCCTCAGCAGTTCGGAGCGGACGGGCTCGGCGAGGCCGGCGATGCGGGCGCCGTACAGCCGTTGCAGCCGCCGGGGCAGCGGTACGCCGTGCTGGGCGATCAGCTCCTCGGCCGGGAGGTCGCCCGTCCGGCCGGCGAGGTGGGCGGGCAGCTCCAGCAGGGCCAGCGGGTTGCCCCGGGCCTGCTCCAGGACGGTTCGGCGGACCTGTCGGCTCAGATGCGGGTACCGGTGGTCCAGCAGGCGTGCCGCGTCCTCGTCGGCGAGGGCGGCGATCGGCAGTTCGGGCAGTGCGGCGGTGTCGAAGCGCGACGTGAGGTCGGTGCGGACCGCGACCAGCATCTTCGCCGGGCTGCCGGCCAGGCGCCGGCCCACGAAGCCGCAGACGTCGGCGCTGGAGTCGTCCAGCCACTGCCCGTCGTCGAGGACCAGCAGCAGCGGCCGCTGCGCGGCGGAGAGCGACAGCAGGCTGAGAACGGCGATGCCGAGCGTCATGACCGACGGCGGATCGCCCGGCACTCCGCGGAACACGGCGTCGAACACCGCCCGGGTCCCGTCGTCCAGCCGCGCGACGTCGGCGAGCAGCGGATGGAGGAACTGGTGCAGCCCGGCATAGGGCAGCTCGGACTCCGCCTCGACACCGGCGGCCCGGATGACGACGTGTCCCTCCTGCTCCGCGAGCGCGGCGGCGTGGCCCAGCAGCGAACTCTTGCCGACCCCCGTCTCCCCCCGCAGGACGAGCGCCTGGCCCGTGGCGGACTTCACGAACGCCACGAGCTCCGCCTGCTCGTCCTCGCGGCCCACCATCGCCGTGGTGACGCCCCATCGCCGCAACCCGGTCATGTCCCCCTACCCCTTCCTGATTTCGCTCTCACCGCGCGGCAGCTCCGTCAGCGCCAGCGGGTTGCCGCGTGCTTCGGCGACGATCGCGTCCCGCACGCGGGGGTGCACCGGACCGGGCAGCACCGAGTCGAGCAACGCCCGGGCGTCGTCGTCGCGGAGCCCGTCCACCTGTAGTTCCGGCAGGCCGGCAAGGAGTCCGGTGTTGGTCGGCGTGCGGGCCGACGCCGAGGTGGACACGGCGAAGACCAGGGCCACGGACTCGGCGTCGAGCCGACGGGCGACGAACGCGAGGACGACCGCGGAGATCCCGTCGATCCACTGCGCGTCGTCCACGACACAGACCAGCGGCTCGTCAGCGGCGGCTTCGGCGAACAGCCCCAGCACGGCCAGTCCGGTCAGCAGCCAGTCGGGCGATTCGCCATCGCTCGGTCCGAGCTCCATCCCCATCCCCAGCTCCAGCGCCGTCGCCAGAGCGGCTCGCTGCGTCGCCGGCAACCGGTCCAGATGGTCCAGCAGCGGAGCGCACGTCTGCCGGAGAGCCGAGTACGCGATCTCGGGGTCGGTTTCCACCCCGACCGTGCGGACGACGCGGCCCGCCGGGGCGCGGCCCGCCAGATAGGTGAGCAGGGCGGTCTTGCCGACGCCGGACTCCCCGCGCAGGACCAGCACGCGGCTGTGTCCGCGGCGCAGGTCGAGCAACAGCTCATCGAGTACTTCCTGTTCACGGGCGCGTCCGCGCAGCGGCGGCGACAACGGATTCCCCGTCACGTCCGGCCCGTCCTTGCCAACAGGCTCCACCCTCGTCAGCTCCTTCGCCGCAATGGAAGCCGGTCGGCGTCCACCGATCACGATCCCGGAACCACGGGCCCGTCGAGCCAGTGTCGAACCCTGGCCAGTACCCGGGCCGGGGGCGACCAGTGTCCGGCACGGGCTCGACGGGCCGCCGCCACCAGCGAGTTTGAGGACAGCCGTTCAGGACACCGACGTAAGGAGACCCCACGATGCCTGTCAACTACACCGCCACGGTCGAAGTCACCGGCGAGGGCCGCAACGGCGGCACCGCCCGCTCCACCGACGGGCTGCTCGAGCACCGCCTGTCCATCCCCAAGGAACTGGGCGGAGCCGGCGGCGCCACCAACCCGGAACAGCTCTTCGCCGCGGGCTGGGCCGCCTGCTTCCTCGGTGCTCTCCGCCGCGCCGCCGCCCAGCGCAAGATCAGGCTGACCAGCACCGAGATCACCGCCGAGGTCACCCTCCACCACGGCGACGACGGCGAGTTCTCGCTCCTGGCCACGCTGACCCCGCGTCTCGGCGGCGTCGACCAGCGCACCGCCGAGGAACTCGCCGAGGCCGCCCACCGGATCTGCCCCTACTCCAAGGCGACCCGGGGCAACATCCCCGTCACCATCAACGCCACCGCCGTCTGAGCGCCTGCGACGTCAGAGTGCGCCTCCGTCTGCCCACGCACGCGCGGACAGACGGAGGCGCACTCTCAGGAAGGAACGGATACGCCGGAAACAGGACGAGAACCACGGTCGGCGGCGACGTACCGAGCGCAGCAAGAGCACCGTGTTCAACGCTTCGTCAGGATGTCCTGCACGGGGCGCCAGGAGGCCGCCTGGCCGCCTACGGTGAAACGGGCTGAGCCCGAGAGACGAACGTCATTTGACTGATGCCCCGCACTCGGTCCGCGCGTCAGGGTTTGGGGAGCGGACCGGGGAGTCTCCGGCACGGAACCTTTCCACGTCCCGACGACCAGTCAGCACCGAGAGGACAGATTTTCTTTCCATGACGCTCATCACCACCCCCTTCGACAAGTGAGCCACGGCAATCGAGGTCCTGTCCGGGGTCGACCTGACCGGCAAGCGCGTGATCGCCGCCCCACCCAGCACCCAGTACTGAACGATTCGAAACGGTCGGAGCCCCCCGTGATCCCGTCGGGTCCCTCACCCAAGCCCGAAATCGAGTACCACCAGCTCGACCAGGCCGCCCCCGACGGCGGCGAGGGCTGCATCGACATCCTCTCCCCGCCGCCCGGAACCGATCCCGAGGACTGCCTCTACGTCGCCCTGCACGTCCACGGTGCGGCCTCCGTCCGACGCGGCGGGGCCAGCACCGTGCTGGTCCCGGGGGACCTGCTGATCGGCACCACCCCGCACCCGGCGGGCCTGTTGCAGGACTCCGAGTGCCGGATGGTTCGCTTCCGGGTCCCCTGCTTCTACCTGGGCGTCCGGCAGAGCGACGTCCGGCGCGCGGGCGGGCTGCTGGCGCGGGCGAGCGAGGGGATCGGCTCGCTCGCCTCCCAGTTCCTCCGCACCCTGGCCACTCAGGCGCGGGCCCACCGGGCCCGGCTGGGCCACCACCTCGCGCGCAGCGCCTCCGACATCATCGCCGTCCTGGTGACCGAGCTGCTCGACCGGGAGAGCCCGGAATACCCGAACGGCACGGCCGAGTTGCTGTCCCGGATCCGCGCCCACATCGAGCAGAACCTCGCCGATCCGGACCTCTCGCCCGAGTCGATCGCCCGGTCGCAGCAGATCTCGGTGCGCTACCTCCACAAGCTCTTCCAGCGGGACGGGATGACCGTGGGCCAGTGGGTGCGGCGGCGCCGGCTGGACGCCTGCCGCCGGGATCTGGGGCGTCCGTCCCATCGGCGGGCCAGTGTGTCCGCCGTCGCGCACCGCTGGGGATTCGTCAGCCACTCCCACTTCAGCCGGTCGTTCCGGGACGCCTTCGGGGTCTCGCCCCGCGAGTGGCAGGCCTACGCCGCACAGACCGACGGCCACAATCCGGCCTCCTGCCCCCGTCACCGCCACCGCCACCCCGTCGACGTCCGGCTGTCCGGCGAGAGCGCCCGCCGTCCCCACCCGTCGACCCGTGGTCCCCGAACGTCCGATGCCGTCCGAAAGACCGCCATGCCCCCACCCGGCACGCCTCCGTGCCCGTCCGCTCAGAGCCCGCGACGAACGACACCGACCGGCTGGTCGAGGTCGGTCACCAGCCAGCCGGTGCGCTCGGTGCCGAACGGGGACGGGACGGGCGTGGTGCAGCCGAAGGTGGACGTCCAACTGGTCACGAGGGCCTGCTCGGTGCCGGGTGTGACGTGGACGTGGGTGGTCTCGTACTGCGGGCCGACGGCGAACTGTTCGTGCGAGCCCGGCGTCGCCGAGGTGCTCTGGATCGCCGTCAGCGTGGCGACCGCCGTCACCAACGGGACGACACGTCAGACGAGTTGAAGCTCCGCGGCCTGGCCGGCCTGGCATGGTTCGCGCCCGGCGCCCGCTTGAGCGGGCGCCGGGCGCGGGTGTGTGGTCGGTACCGCCGTCGCCGTGCGGGCCTGGGGCGGTGGCGGCGGTACCGACGAGGGGACGGACGGCCGCGGTCGGGGGAGCGCGGCCGTCCGGGTCACTTCGCGAGGAAGGCGAGCAGCGCGGTGTTGACTTCCTCGGCGTGGGTCCAGAGCAGGCCGTGCGGGGCGCCCTCGATCTCCACGTACTCGGCGGAGGGCAGGGCCTTGTGGAACGGCCGGGCGGTGTTCTCCACGGGCAGGATGCGGTCGCCGGTGCCGTGGAGGATGAGGGTGGGGACGTCGATGCGCGGGATGTCGGCGCGGAAGTCCGTGTACCAGGTGGTCGGGGCGGCCGAGGCGGCGAAGGAGCCGCCGCTCGCGGCGACGTTCCAGCTGTTGCGGACGGCCTCCTCGCTGATCCGGCTGCCGAGGTTCTCGTCCAGGTTGTAGAAGTCCTGGTAGAAGGCGGTGTAGTAGGCGTACCGGTCGGCCTTCACGGCGGCGACGATGCCGTCGAAGAAGTCCTTCGGGGCGACGCCGTCCGGGTTGTCGTCGGTCTTGAGCAGGAACGGCTCCAGGGAGGCCAGGAAGGCGACCTTGGCGATGCGGGCCGAACCGTAGGTGGACACGTAGCGGGCGACCTCGCCGGTGCCCATCGAGAAGCCGACCAGCACGGCGTCGCGCAGGTCGAGGGTCTCCAGCACGGTGTTGAGGTCGGCGGCGAAGGTGTCGTAGTCGTAGCCGGTGGTCGGCTGCGAGGACTGGCCGAAGCCGCGGCGGTCGTAGGTGATGACCCGGTAGCCGGCGTCGAGCAGCTCGGCGCTCTGCCGCTCCCAGGAGTGCCCGCTCAGCGGGAACCCGTGGATGAGGACGACCGGCTGCCCGGTGCCGTGGTCCTCGTAGTAGAGGTCGATGGAGGTGGAGTTCTCCTGGCCAACGGTGATGAACGGCATGGGGTTTCCCTATCTTTCGGACAGCGTGTGGGCTGCGATGGGTCACACGCTAGGGGCGGCCGCCGCCGGCTTGTTGCCTCGGAGGGAACCCGTTCTCGTCCGAGAGCGCCGAATGCGGGCGGAGCCGTGCACGGAGGCCGTGGTTTGTGTTGTTCTCCGGACCGTGACCGGACCGCAATGGCCGACCGAAGCGGTCACCGCGGACATGCGCTCGCGCGTACCGTGCACGCCCAGGCCCGTAGCGCAGGGTCTCGCGGCCGATGCGGACGTTCCGTGCCCGAACCCCGAGCGGGCGGTGGACCGTCCGCGGCCGAGGTCTCGGGCACCGGGCATCCGGTGGTCGCAACGGAACGGTGCGTCAGAGCATGCGGAGTGCAACCTCGGAGGGTGATCCGGGCTCGACGGGGTACAGGCCGAGGGTCTGGTGCGGGGCGCCGGCGGGTGTGAACGCCTCGAAGCCGAGGGTGAGTTCGCCGACGACGGGGTGGCGGTAGCGCTTGGTGCCGTAGGTGGGCCGGTACACGTTCTGGTCGTTCCAGAGGCGGCGGAAGTCGGGGTCGGCGGTCAGGTCGTCGACGAGGCGGGCGAGGTGCTCGTCCTGCGGGTTGCGGCCGGCGTGGAGGCGCAGCATGCCGACGTTCTCGCGGGCGGTCTCGGCCCAGTCGGCGTACAGCTCGCGGGCGGCGGTGTCGAGGAACATGAAGCGGGCCATGTTCCATGCACCCGGCGGCAGTTGGTCGAAGCTCGGGTAGAAGGTGCGGGCCAGCCGGTTCATGGCCAGGACGTCGAGGCGGTGGTCGAGGATCAGGGCGGGGATGCCGGTGATGTTGTCGAGGGCGTGGAGCAGGCCGGGGCGTACCGTTTCGGGCGCTTGCCGGGGCTGTCGTCGGGCGGGTCTGGCGAGGGCGAAGAGGTGGTCGCGTTCGGCCGGGTCCAGTTTCAGGGCGCGGGCCACGGCGTCCAGGACGGCGGCGGAGGCGTGCGGGTTGCGGCCGCGTTCGAGGCGTACGTAGTAGTCGACGCTCACTCCGGCGAGCTGGGCGACCTCCTCGCGGCGCAGGCCGGGGACGCGGCGGATCCCGGGAGGGCGGGGCAGGCCCGCGGCCTCGGGGGTGACGCGGGCGCGGCGGGAGCGCAGGAAGTCCCGCAGGTCACTGTCGGTCATGGCTGGCGAGACTAGCGGACCCGCCAGGCCTGTGGGGGCAGGCCGGGCGCCTGCGCCCCGGGGGCCCTGAGGGGGGTAAGCCGTACCCCCCGTACGCCGTGCCCAGGGTTCGGTTCCCGTCTGCCGCGGGCTTCGCGGCGGTGGTGATCTGGATGCGTCGCAACCGACACCCACCTCTTCCGGGACCTCGAAGGGAACGAGTCATGAGCACATCCAAGATCGTCCTGATCACCGGAGCCTCCAGCGGTATCGGCGAGGCCACCGCCCGCAGGCTGGCCGCGTCCGGGCACCACGTCGTCCTCGGCGCCCGCCGGGTGGAGCGCCTCGCCCGGCTGGCGGCCGAGTTGAAGGAGGCCGGGTACGAGGCGGAGTACGCGGAGCTGGACGTCACCGACCTCGACAGCGTGCGCGGCGTCGTCGACGACGTGCTCGCCCGGCACGGCCGGCTCGACGTCCTGGTCAACAACGCGGGCATCATGCCGCTGTCCCTGGTCGAGGAGCTCCGGGTCGACGAGTGGAACCGGATGATCGACGTGAACCTGCGCGGTGTGCTGCACGGCATCGCGGCCGTCCTGCCGTCGATGCGCGAGCGTCGCCGCGGGCAGATCGTCAACGTCGCCTCCACCGCCGCCCAGCGGGTCGACCCCACGGGCGTCGTGTACTCCGCGACGAAGTACGCCGTGCGTGCCGTCTCCGAAGGGCTGCGCCAGGAGACCCCCGACATCCGCGTCACCGTCGTCTGCCCCGGTCTCACCCGCACCGAGCTCACCCACTCCGGAGGCACGGACCGGTACCAGGACGCGATCCGCGACGCGCTCGACGGGGTCGGGCTCGACGCCTCGGCCATCGCGGACGCCATCGGCTACGCGGTCGACCAGCCCGACGGCGTCGACGTCAACGAACTCGTCGTCCGCTCCACGGCCTCGCTCCAGGGCTGAGCCCACCCCACACGCACCGGCACGCAGGAAGGTAAACAGGACCATGACACAGCAGTTCGCGGGGAAGACCGTACTGATCACCGGAGGAGGCAGCGGGATCGGCCGGGCCAGTGCCCTGGCGTTCGCGGCCGAAGGCGCGATCGTGACCGTCGTCGGCCGCACCGAGGAGCCCCTGAAGGAGACCGTGCGCCTCGCCGAGGCCATCGGCGGCACCGCCCGGTACGTCCTGGCCGACGTCACCCGGGAGGACGCCGTGGAGCAGGCGGTCGCGGCGGCGGCCGAGGGCACCGGCCGGCTCGACATCGCGCTCAACAACGCCGGCTACGACGGCGAGTTCCAGAACACCTGGGAGTACGACGTCGACATGCTCGACCGGATGCTCGCTACCAACACGCGCGGCGCGTTCCTGTCGATGAAGCACGAGCTGAAGCGCATGGTCGAGCAGGGCTCCGGCGTCATCGTGAACATGGCCTCCGGCGCCGGTCTCGTCGGCGTCACCGGCTTCTCCGGCTACACCGCCACCAAGGCGGCCGTGATCTCCATGACCAAGAGCACCGCCCTGGAGGCCGCGCCGCACGGCATCCGCGTCAACGCCGTCGCACCCGGCCTGGTCGAGACCCCGATGATCGCGGCCATGGACCCGGACACCGAGCCCATGAAGTCGATCGTCGCCGCGCACCCGATGGGCCGCATCGCCCGCGCCGAGGAGATCGCCGACGCCGTCGTCTGGCTCAGCTCCGCGCGATCAAGCTTC
>NZ_JAFLNG010000899.1 GCF_017427025.1 Streptomyces sp. FH025 | reverse complement strand
GCTCGTCGGTGACGCCGTCGACCACGAACTGGGCGAAGCCGCCGTGGTCGTCGGGCACGCCCAGGGCCGCGTACTCGGCGCCGAGGAGGTCCCGGGCGGAGGCGGTGATGCGGCGCAGCACCTCGCGGACCTCCAGGTGCCGGCTCATCGCCAGCAGCGCCTGGCTGACGGCCTCGATACCGGTCAGCGGGTCGCAGGCGGGCTCGACGCCGGTCGGCGGACCGCAGGCGGGCGGCGGGTCGGCGGGGGCCCGGTGGTCTCCGGTGGTGCGGGGCATACGGCCAAACTACCGCCGCCGCACGCGCGGCCGCGTCCGTCCCGGGCCGCGCGGGACTCAGGTCCCGGGACGCAGGTCCGAAGTCCTAGGCCGGTGGGCCCGGAACGCCGAAGGGCGCTCCCCCGGCTGGGAGAGCGCCCTTCGACGGGGCCGGGTCAGCCCTTCTGCATGACCTCGGGCTCGTGCCGGCGCTGGAGGCGGGTCACGATCACGCCGATCACGATCGAGATGACGATCAGCACGCCGGCGTCGATCGCCCACTGGGCGACGCTGCTCTTCCACAGCGGGTCGTAGTTGGGGTTCTGGAAGTCCTTGTTCCAGGGGCCCATCAGCTTCGACAGGTCGAGCGTGGTGGCCACGATGCCGGTGCCCCAGCGGGCCGGCATCAGCCAGGCGGCCTGCTCCAGGCCGGGCTTGCTGAAGATCTGGAAGAGGCAGCCGGTGAAGACGACCTGGACGATGGCGAACATGACCAGCAGCGGCATGGTCTTCTCGGAGGTCTTCACCAGGGCGGAGATCATCAGGCCGAACATCATCGCGGTGAAGCTGAGCAGGATCATGCCGATGGTCATCTCGATGACCGGCAGGTTCTTCACGATCAGGCCGTGCTCGGGCAGCTTGCGCGGCAGGAAGCCGACGGCGGAGATGATGGCGCCCTGGATCACGCTGAAGATGCCCAGCACGATGACCTTGGACATCATGTACGCCGAGCGGGAGAGACCGGTGGCGCGCTCCCGTTCGTAGATCGCGCGTTCCTTGATGAGCTCCCGGACGGAGTTGGCCGCTCCGGAGAAGCAGGCGCCGATCGCGAGGATCATGATGATCGTCGCGGCCCCGCCGTTGAGCCCCAGTTGGCTCTTGGCGTTGGGCGCCAGTCCGGCCTCGTTGGGCACCAGTACGCTCACCGCGCCGATGACCGCGGGCAGCAGCACCGACAGTGCCAGGAAGCCGCGGTCCGAGGCGAGCACCGACATGTAGCGGCGCATCAGCGTCCACAGCTGCGAGCCCCAGCTCTGCGGCTTGGGCGGCCTGACGGCCTCCTGGGCGACCTGGGCGTGCTGCACCTCGCCCGCCCCCACGGTGGGGGCGGAGTACTGCTGGTAGTGGACGGAGCCGCGGTAGCGCCCGGCCCAGTCGTGGTCCGGGAAGTTCTCGAAGGCCTGGAAGACGTCCGCCCAGGTCTCGTACCCGAAGAAGTGCAGCGCCTCGTCCGGCGGGCCGAAGTAGGCCACCGAGCCGCCCGGCGCCATCACCAACAGCCGGTCACAGAGGGCGAGTTCGGCCACCGAGTGGGTGACGACCAGGATGGTGCGGCCGTCGTCGGCCAGGCCGCGCAGCATCTGCATGACCTCGCGGTCCATGCCCGGGTCGAGGCCGGAAGTGGGCTCGTCCAGGAAGATCAGCGAGGGCTTGGTGAGCAGCTCCAGAGCGACCGAGACGCGCTTTTGCTGGCCGCCGGAGAGCGCGGTGATCTTGTTGTCGGCACGCTTGTCCAGGCGCAGCTCGTACAGCACCTCGTCGATCCGGGCATCGCGCTCGCGGGCCTCGGTGTCGCCGGGGAAGCGCAGCCGGGCCGCGTACTTGAGGCCCTTTCGGACGGTGAGCTCGCGGTGCAGGATCTCCGACTGCGGCACCAGGCCGATGCGGGAGCGGAGTTCGGCGAACTGCTTGTAGAGGTTGCGGCCGTCGTACAGGACCTCGCCTCGGTCGGCCGGGCGGTAGCCGGTGAGGGCGCGCAGCAGCGTGGACTTGCCGGAGCCGGACGGGCCGATGACGGCGACCAGGGACTTCTCCGGGACGCCGAAGCTGACGTCGTCGAGCAGGATCTTCTTGGCGCCCTTGTGCTCGACCTCGACGGTCAGGTGGCGGGCGGAGAAGGAGACCGCGCCGGTGTCGACGAACTCCTGGAGCTGGTCGCCGACCAGCACGAAGCCGGAGTGGCCGACCGTCAGCCGGTCCTGCGGGCCCATCAGCTGGCGCTGCACCCGCTGGCCGTTGAGGTAGATGCCGTTGTGGCTGCCGAGGTCGACGATCTCGTAGCGGCCGTCCGGCAGTTGGCGCAGCTCGGCGTGGTGGCGGGAGACCTGGAGGTCGGACACCACGATGTCGTTGTCGAGCGCGCGGCCGATCCGGACGGTGCGCATGGCGGCCGTCAGGTTGCGGATGATCGTCGGCTGCGGGCCCGCGCCGCCGGCGTCGTGCACCGGCGGCTGCTGCGGGTAGGCCTGCTGCTGCGGGAATCCCGCGTGCTGGGGCTGCGGCTGCGGCGCGTACTGCTGCGGCGGCACGTACGGCTGCTGGGCCTGCGGCGGGGCGGGCCAGGCCTGCTGATGCTGCGGCGGC
>NZ_JAFLNG010000898.1 GCF_017427025.1 Streptomyces sp. FH025 | reverse complement strand
GGGACGAAGCATGGGGGGAGCTCCCTGGCACGGGCTCGGCACGGGTCGCCGAGCGGTGTGTCCATGTCACCAGGGGTGGTTCTATGCGGGTAGACAGGGGGTGGTGAATATCTGACAAAGCAACAGTCAACGAGGGTGGGGCAAGTGTTCGCTTGACGCGGCCCGGGCGCTCCGGCGTGGTGGCGCTTCAGTGTCGTGGCGCTTCGGTGTCGTGGCATTGCGGCGCTCCGGAGCGCCCGGGCCTCGTGGGTGGCGCGGCGTCAGAACAGCGGCAGGCGGCGCAGGAACACGTTCGGGAGGGCGGTGGTGTCGCCCGGGGCGGGGGCGTCGTCACGGGTGAACAGCACCGCGGTGCCGAAGGCGTCGATGTACGGCGCGTACGCGGAAGCGGTGTTCGGTGAGTCGTCGTCGGTCAGGCTGATCCGCTCGGTGCGGCCCGTCCACAGGTCGCGCCGGAAGACGTAGGCGCCGCCCTTGGGGCTGTCGGGCACCAGGTTCTGGGCCGCGGAGTCGAAGTAGACCCAGCGGCCGTCCACCGTCAGCCGGCCGGCGGAGGAGCTCTCGGTGGTCGTCGTTCCCGGCAGGCCGACGCTGGCCAGGGTCTCGGTGCCGCGCGCCAGGTCACGGACGTACACCTCGAAGTGCCGGTCCCCCCAATTGCTCCCGTGCTGGACCAGGCCGGAGTAGACCACGGAGCGGCCGTCCCAGCTGAGCGAGGGGGAGGAGGCACCGCGGTAGCCGCCCTGCTCGTCCGGGCTGGCGAGGACCGTCCGGTCGGAGCGCAGGTTCCGGACGTACAGCGGGTAGAGGCGGGGCTTGAGGATCTGCGGCTGGTCGGTCGAGGTCGAGGGGAGGGCGTCGCGGGAGTCTTGGGCGCCTCGGGCGTCTCGGGCGTCTCGGGGGTCTCGGGGGTTTCGGGCGTCGAGGGTGAACTGCTCGTCGGTCTCCTGGCCTGCCGTGGCGGCGAGCTGGGCGGCGGCGCTCCGGGGGAGGGCACCCGGCTGGTCCGGATCGGTGAGGTTGGTCGCCTTGGAGATGAAGGCGACGCTGCCGCCGTCGGCGCTGATCGCCGGGGAGGTGGAGGAGTTGTTTGCCTCCTTGCCGTCCGCGCCGAGGCTGACCAGGCGGTTCTTCCCGGTCCACAGGTCGTGGACGTAGATGTTGCCGCCGAACCACGTGACCGTGTCCGGGGCCAGGTCGGTGCGGTTGGACTGGAAGGCGACGTAGCGGCCGTCCCAGCTGATCGACGGCGTGCCGGACGACCGGTCGGACTGCGGCTTGCCCGGTTTCTCCCCGGTGGAGACCAGCCTGGTCTCGCCGGTCCAGCGGTCGTGGACGTAGACGTCCTGGAGGCCGCGGTTCGCGCCGGGTGCGAGGTCGGTGGCCCAGGAGCCGAAGGCGACGTAACGGCCGTTGCCGCTGATGGTGGCCTCGTAGGAGTCCCCGTCGGCCTGCGCGCCGCCGGGGCCGGTGTCGACCCGTTCGGTGCGGCCGGTCCACAGGTCGCGGACGAAGACGTCGGTCTTGCCGTTGGTGTCGCCGGGCACCAGGTTGCCGGCTGCCGAGGTGAAGACGGCGTAGCGGCCGTCGGCGCTCAGGCCGGCGGAGTGTGAGGCGCCGTCGGGCTGAGCGTGGTTCAGGCCGACGGAGACGCGCTCGGTGCGGGCGATGGCGTGGGTCGGGTCGGCCTGGGCGGCCGGTGCGGCGGTGAGCGCGAGGGCGGCGGCCGCGCCGAGTGCGCCGGCGGCGCGCAGCAGGCGTCGGGCTGGTCGGGCTGGTCGGGCCGATCGGGCTGGCCGGGCTGGCCGGGTTGCCTGGGTTGGCTGGGCGGTGGTGGGTGTACGGGTCATCTGGTCCCTCCCCTGGGAACGGCCGGGCCGCGTCGACGGCGGCACTCGTTCGCGCGTGGCGGCGCCCGGTGGCTGGTGCGTCGAACTCCCCGGCGGTCGGCTCGGATCGAGCCAACCGCCGGGCGGGCCGGGCGGTCAACGCTGGTGCGGCGGGAGCGGTGCATTCACGTCACGGGGTGGGGCGTGGGCCCGAAGCCGGGTGGATCGTGTGCGCATGGCCTTTGCTACGATCCGGCGACGGAGCGTCTGAGGAGGTCGTGAGCATGGATGCCGGTGGGCGGACGGAGCCGGTCGAGGTCCGCTACACGCCGACGGCCGCCGACTTCCGCGCCGCCTTCGCGGCCCGCGACCGGGGCACGGTGGCGGGGCGTCGGGTCCGGCGGAAGAACCGGGTGCTGGCCGGCTGCGCGGCGGCGGGCGCGGTGCTGCTGACGCTCGCCTCCGGAGCCGTACGGGTGCAGGCCGTGGCGCTGGCCGCGATCGCCTTGGTGGTGGCGGTCGGGCTGCCCTGGCTGCGGCTGCGGCGGGTGATGCGGATGGTGGCCGACAAGGGCGAGTTCCGGGTGGTCCTGGACGAGGTCGGGGTGACCGTCAGCAACGCGGTCTCCGTCATGCCGCTCGCCTGGCGGGAACAGCCGTACTACCTGGAGACGCCCGAGCTGTTCGTGTTGCTGGGCGGCGATGAGGAGACGCACGTACTGACCGTGCTGCCCAAGCGCGGGACGCCGGACCGGCGTCTGCTCGGCGAGTTGATCGCCCGGCATGCTTCGGTGC
>NZ_JAFLNG010000897.1 GCF_017427025.1 Streptomyces sp. FH025 | reverse complement strand
TGACAGGGGACCTGCGGGGCGGCACAATCGGGCACGTCCGCGCGCATTACCGCCCGGTAGGTGCGCCGCAGGAGCCGCCAGTGCCGCCAGGTCAAGGAGGACCCGTGTTCAGCACGATGCAGGACGTACCGCTCACCGTCGCCCGAATCCTGGAGCACGGGTCCACGATCCACGCCCGCTCGACCGTCACCACCTGGGACGGCACCGGCCCCGTCGTCCGGACGTACGCCGAGGTCGGCGCCCGCGCCGCCCAGCTCGCGCACGCGCTGCGCGACGAGCTCGGGGTGACCGGGGACGACCGGGTCGCCACCCTGATGTGGAACAACGCCGAGCACCTGGAGGCGTACCTCGCCGTCCCCTCGATGGGCGCGGTGCTGCACACGCTGAACCTGCGGCTGCCCGCCCGGCAGCTGTCGTTCATCGTCAACCACGCCGCCGACCGCGTGGTCATCGTCAACGGCAGCGTCCTGCCGCTGCTCGCCGCCGTGCTGCCGGAGCTGGCGCCCACCCTCCGGCACATCGTGGTGGCCGGCCCCGGCGACCGCTCGCTGCTGGCCGGCTTCGCGGGCGGGGTGCACGACTACGAGGAGCTGATCGCCGGCCGGCCGACCGACTACCCGTGGCAGCACGACATCGACGAGCGCCAGGCCGCCGTGCTCTGCTACACCTCCGGCACCACCGGGGACCCGAAGGGCGTGCTCTACAGCCACCGCTCGGTCTACCTGCACTGCATGCAGGTCAACACCGGCGACAACTTCGCCTTCACCCCGCGCGACATCGCGCTGCCGGTGGTCCCGATGTTCCACGTGAACGCCTGGGGCATCCCGCACGCCGCCTTCATGTCCGGCGCCAACCTGCTCATGCCGGATCGTTTCCTCCAGCCCAAGCCGATGGCCGAGATGATCGCCGCCGTCCGCCCCACCGTCAGCGCCGCCGTCCCGACCATCTGGAGCGGCCTGCTGGACGAGCTGGACGCGGGCGACTACGACACCTCCAGCCTGCGCATGGTGGTCATCGGCGGCAGCGCCTGCCCGCCCTCGCTGATGAAGGGCTACGAGGAGCGCCACGGCATCCGCGTGCTGCACGCCTGGGGCATGACGGAGACCTCCCCGCTCGGCTGCTTCGCCCAGCCGCCGGCCGGCCTCACCCCCGAGGAGGAGTGGCCGTACCGGGTCACCCAGGGCATCTTCCCGGCCTCCGTCGAGGCCCGGCTCATCGGCCCGGGCGGCGAGCGGATGCCGCACGACGGCGTCGCCGCGGGCGAGCTGGAGGTGCGCGGCCCGTGGATCGCCGGGGCGTACTACGGCGGCGCCGGGCAGGACCCGGTCCGTCCGGACGACAAGTTCTCCGAGGACGGCTGGCTGCGCACCGGCGACGTGGGCACCATCACCGCCGACGGCTACCTGACCCTCACCGACCGGGCCAAGGACGTGATCAAGTCCGGCGGCGAGTGGATCTCCTCGGTCGACCTGGAGAACCAGCTGATGGCCCACCCCGAGGTGGCCGAGGCCGCCGTGGTCGCCGTACCGGACGAGAAGTGGGGAGAGCGCCCGCTGGCCACCGTGGTGCTGCGCCCGGGCGCGACCGCCGGACTGAAGGAGCTGCGGGCCTTCCTGGCCGGGCGGATCGCGTCCTGGCAGCTGCCGGAGCGCTGGGCGATCGTCGAGTCGGTGCCGAAGACCTCGGTCGGCAAGTTCGACAAGAAGGTGATCCGGGCCAGCTACGCGGCCGAGGAGCTGGACGTCACGGTGCTCGGCAAGGAGTAGCGGACGACGAGGAGGGCCGGCCCCGTACGGAACGGGGCCGGCCCTCCTTCGCGTCTCCGGGATCGCGCGTCTCCGGGATCAGCCCGCGGCGGCGACGCCCGCCTCGCCCATCGCGCCGATCCGCCCGAGCAGGTCGACGATCCGGGACTGGACGTCCTCGCTGGTCGAGCGCTCGGCGAGGAACAGCACCGTCTCGCCGGTGCGCAGCCGGGGCAGCTCGCGCGGGTCGAGGTCGACCGAGGTGTAGACCACCAGCGGGGTGCGGTGCAGCCGGTCGTTGGCGCGCAGCCAGTCCAGCAGGCCGACTCTCCGGCGGCGGATCTGGAACAGGTCCATCACCACCAGGTTGGGCTGCACGCTGCTGGCCCGGGCGACCGCGTCGTTCTCGTCCACCGCGTGCTCGACGTGCATGCCGCGCCGCTCCAGGCTGCTGATCATGGCGGCGGCGATGTCCGGATCGCCCTCGACCAGCAGCACCCGCGGGGCGTGGTGCTCGCCGTCGCGCGGCGCGAGGGCGCGCAGCAGCACGGCCGGGTCGGCGCCGTACGCGGCGTCCCGGGTGGCCTGCCCGAGACCGGCGGTGACCAGCACCGGGACACGGCGGTTGAGCGCCGCGGTGCGCAGCGACTGCAGCGCGGTACGGGTGATCGGGCTGGTCAGCGGGTCGACGAAGAGCGCCGCGGGGAAGCCGCCGACCTGGGCGTCCACCTCCTCGCGGGAGCGGACGATCACCGGCAGGTAGCCGCGCGCCTGGAGCGCCTGGTTGGTGGCCGGGTCGGGCTCGGGCCAGACCAGCAGCCGCCGGGTGTTGGCCAGCTCGCCGGTCGGGGTCGACGGCCGCTCGGCCGGGAGCGGCGCCTCGAC
>NZ_JAFLNG010000896.1 GCF_017427025.1 Streptomyces sp. FH025 | reverse complement strand
CGGGCGCGGCCAGCCAGGCGGCGTGGTCGCTCGGCTCGGCGTAGGTGTTGGCGAGCCGACGGGCGACCTCCGGGTGTTCGGCGGCGGCCGCGAAGACGCCCTGGAGGTGGTCCGGCACGGTCAGCATCGTCGTGGTGAACTCGACGGTGTGACGGGCGTGTTGCTGCCAGAAGCGCTCAGCGGTGCGGCACATCCAGTCCGCCGTGAACGGCGCGTCGCCGTGCTCGACCACCGCCCGCCGACAGGCCTCCGCCGCGCGGGCCGCGCTGTTGGCGCCCTGACCGGTGATCGGGTCGTTCACCACCACGGCGTCGCCGAGGCCCAGGACGTGGACGGCGTCGACGCCCGAGCCCAGCTCGGCCACCGGGCGGCGGACCGTCGGAGTCACCGCGCCCCACAGCCCGGCCCCGGCGTCGGTCGGCTCGGCCTCCCGCCAGAGCTCCGCCTCCCAGGGCAGGTACTCGGTCAACAGCTCGCGGATCCGGGCGAGTTGGACATCGGCGGCCGGCCGGTCGCCGAACGCGTCCAGCGGGCCGCCGGGCTGCGCCTCCCACAGCAGGACGTCGCACGGGCCGGACAGGGTGAGCGCCGGTTGCAGGTAGAGCTCGCCCAGACCGGGCAGGGCGTGCATCCGCGCCCGGGGCCCGGCGGTCGGGTCCGGCGAGCCGACGCCGTGCGCGTACAGGCAGGACAGCGTGCGCTGCGGCCGGTCGAAGGGCGAACGGGCCGCGTCGCGTTCGAAGATCCCGGCCAGCTCGCCGCGCCCGGCCGCGACCACGGTCAGTTCGTGCCGCCGGGCCAACTCGCGCAGCCCGTCCCGGTCCAGCGACCGGTACTCGACCCGGCCGCCGCGCTCCTCCAGCAGCTCCAGCCAGCGGGCCAGCTTGATCCGCTGGTCCACCGACCGGGCGGGCTCGTCCGGGGACATGGTGAACTCCAGGGCCCGTACGGCCGGCGGAACCACGAGCACCGCGTCCACCGAGGGGACGGCCGGGGCTTCGTCCGCCCACAGGTCCAGCCCGGCCGCCGCCTCGATCCGCTGCGCCGGGCCGAACATCGCCTGGGTGGACAGCACCCGCCCACCGCGCACCTGCTCCGGCGTCCGCTCGGCGACCAGGGTCACCTGGTACCCGTCGGCCACCAGCCCGAGCGCGAGTTGCAGGCCGGCCTGGCCCGCTCCGACGACGGCGATCCGGCGCAAGGCTGCCTCCCGAGGCTCCGGTGACACGGCTGACGTGTCGTCACCCAGGCACCCTAACGCCTGTCTAGCGCAGGTGCGCCGTCAGCAGCCGGGTCAGCGCCTCGACCTGCTCCGCCACGTAGAAGTGCCCACCGGGGAAGACCCGCAGGTCGAAGCCGCCGGTGGTGTGCCGCTCCCACAGGGCGACCTGCTCGGCCGTGGCGTTGTCGTCGGTCTCCCCCACCAGGCCGATGATCGGCTGCGGCACGACGTGGTCCGGGGAGGCTCGGTAGGTCTCGATGGCGGTGTAGTCGGCCCGCAGCGCCGGGATGATCAGCTCGCGCAGGGCGGGGACGTCGAGGATCCGCTGGTCCGTCCCGCCGAGCCGGACGATCTCCGCGATCATGCCGTCGTCCGAGAGCTTGTGCACATGGGTGTCCCGGGGCAGCGAGGGTGCGCGGCCTGCCGAGACGAACAGCCGCTCGGGCCCCGCCAGGCCGTCCCGGGCGAAGCACCGGGCCACCTCGAAGGCGACGGCCGCGCCCATGCTGTGCCCGAAGAAGGTCAGCGGCAGGCCCGTCCACTCCTTCAGCTCCTGGTAGAGCCGCTCGGCGAGCTCCGGCACCGAGTCGATCGTCGGTTCCGCGTACCGGTTCTGCCGGCCCGGGTACTGGACGGCGAGCACATCGGCGTACGGGGCGAGCGCGTTGGCGTGCTCCAGGTAGTAGCTGGCCGAGCCGCCGGCGTGCGGGAAGATCACGATCCGGGCGGGTGCGGAGTCGGACGGGTTGAACCGGCGAAACCACGGGTTGTCGACGGCGGCGCTGCTGGGCATGCGGGTGTGACCTCTCTCCGTGACGAACTCTGCCGCCCCCAGTCTCGCAGTGCTTCCGCGGTCCCGGGGCCGACGCCCGTGTGCTACCCCGATCACGCGCCCCGGTCACGTGAGTCGCGTCACCTCTCCCGGTCTCCTCCGCCCCCGTCAGCCCGGTTCACCCACGGTCGACGGCCCTCGCCCGACGCCGAAGCGGACGGCCTCCGCCCGGGAGCGGGAGGCGGCGTCGAGCAGCAGCACGGACGCCGCCTCCGGCACCGGCGACGGCCCGCCGCACCGCACGTACCGGGTGAGGGCCGCCAACAGGCGCCCCAGGCCTCGGCGGTGACGCGCGAACACCCGGGCGGAGGCGCGGCGCCCGCGCGCCCGCTGCCCGTCGAGGGCGGTGGCGGCGCCGACGTCCAGCAGCACCAGGTGCAGCTCCCGGCCCTGCCGCCCGGCCTCGCGGGCGAGCCAACGGCGCATCCAGGCACGGCTGCCGCAGTCGTGCACCAGCAGCGGCCCGCCGCGCCGCACCGAGCGGCGCAGCAGCCGGAAGTGCTCCAGCCGCGCCCAGGGCCGGTACACCGCGTACGGCAGGCTCGCGGGCATCACCGCCGCGCAGGCCTCGTGCACC
>NZ_JAFLNG010000895.1 GCF_017427025.1 Streptomyces sp. FH025 | reverse complement strand
GGCGCACGGTGACGCGAGGGGTGAACGGTGGTGTCGGGTAGGGGTGTTGGCGGGGTCAGGCGGTGGGCTCCGGTGCCCCGAGGACCTGCCGGTAGGCGGCGACCCAGGCGGCGATCGGGTTGCCGTCCGAGCCGATCAGGACGTGCCGGCGCACGATGCCGGTGAACATCGCCGCGAAGGCCGCCGGGCGCAGGTCGGCGACCGGGTCGACGCCCATGCGCTGGGCCGTCGCTTCGACGGTGCGCTGGGTGAAGGAGTCGATGACGATCAGCGCGTAGTTGCGCACGGACTGCACGTCGAGGTGCTCCCGGCGCAGCCGGCGGCGCCGGGCGGTGTGTTCGACGGGTTCCTCCCACTGGCCGTCGGTGGTGGCCAGGGCGTGGTCGAGGGCGGCCCACGGGTCGAGGGCGGCCGGGGCGGCGGCGAACGCGTCGAGCACCACCTGGCCGAAGTCCCAGCCGAAGAGGAGGGCCTCCTTGGTGGGGTAGTAGCGGAAGAAGGTCCGGTGGGCGACGTCGGCGCGGCGGCAGATCTGCTGCACGGTGGTCTGTTCGAAGCCCTGGTCCTCGAAGAGGTCGAACGCGGCGGTGCGGATGCTCTCGCGGGTGCGCGCCTTCTTGCGGTCGCGCATGCCCAACTCGGCTGCCTCGTCCGTGTGCTGCATCGTTGTTCCACTTCTCCCGTTCCGCTCGACGGTGTTCCGAGGCCTGCCGGGGTGTCATGTCCGACTCCCGCGGCCTGCCTGGGCCACCGTCACGACCGGTAGCGAATCATGCCGGGTGAGGCCCGCTCAAGCCGCGTCGGAACTCTTCGGCTGTTCGTCATCCAAACTTTGCACAACTGCCTTTTGGCAGTAGTGCCACTTCCGAAATGGTGTCCTCGGCGGCCTTCCCCCGGGCCGTCGAGCTCCACCTCTGAACCTCTGAGGACACCGAGGAACCATGAAGCGGCACACCCACGTTCTGGCGGCGGCGATCTGCGCGACCGCCCTGGCCCTGACCGCCGGAGCCTGCTCCGCCTCCGACGACGCGCTCGCCGCAGGCACCGGCGGCGCCGGCAGCTCCGGCGTCTCCCCGGCCGACGACGGCCCGGCTGCGGACGGCGGCACGCTGCGCATCGGCCTGGACCGGCCCTTCCCCCGGCTCGACCCGGCCGAGACCGCCCTGACCTCCGAGCCGATGATGGTCCTGGCCAACGCGCTCTACGACCCGCTGATGGTCAACGGCGACAACGGCACCGTCCAGCCGTACCTGGCCAAGGCGTTCACCCCCAACACCGACGCCACCGCCTGGACCCTCCAGCTGCGCGCGGACGTGAAGTTCAGCGACGGCAAGCCGCTCGACGCCCAGGCCGTCATCGACCACGTCACCCGCCTGGCCAAGCCCGAGAGCAAGTGCTCCTGCGCCACCGACGCCGCCGCCATCGCCGCCATGAAGGCCGACGCCCCCGACACCGTCGTCTTCACCCTCAAGTCCCCCAACTCCGCGTTCCCGAGCGCCTTCACCCGCTCGCTCGGCTACGTCTCCGAGGCCCCCGGCCCGGACGGCACCGCGATCGGCTCCGGCCCGTACACACTGGCTCGCTCGCAGACCGGCGTCTCGGCCGAACTCACCCGCAACCCCGCCTACTGGGGCGACAAGGGCCACGCCGACAAGCTCGACTACCGGGTGCTCCCCGACACCGACAGCCGCTACCAGTCGCTGCGCTCCGGCGACACCGACGTCATCTGGGCCGAGAGCCCCGCCCAGTTCAAGCAGGCGGGCGCCGACGGGCTGCGCGTGGCGGCCGGCCCCGGCTCCACCTCCACCGTCCTGGTCAACACCAAGGCCGCGCCCTTCGACGACGTGCGGGTGCGCCAGGCCATGCAGTACGCCATCGACCGCGACGCGGTGGAGAAGGTCGTCTACCTCGGCCAGGGCCGCACCGCCGACAGCCCGATCGGCTCGCACTCGGCCTACCGCACCACCGCCACCGGCTCCGGCTACCCCGCCCACGACCCGGCCAAGGCCAAGCAGTTGCTCGCCGAAGCAGGAAACCCCCAGATCTCCTTCGAGTACCTGGTCGACAGCCGCCCCGAGGGCCAGCAGCGCGCCACCGTGCTCCAGCAGATGCTCGGCGAGGCCGGCATCAAGATGACCATCAAGCCGGTCGACAACGCCACCCTGGGCAGCGCGATGATGCAGCGCTCCTTCCAGGTCATGGACTTCGTCACCAGCATGTACGGCGACACCGACACCGCGATCTCCAGCCTGTTCACCTCCAAGTCCCCGATGAACTTCACCGGTTACGCCAACCCCGCCGTCGACCAGGCCGTCGCCCGCGGCCGCGCCGCCCTCGACCCCGCCGAACGCGCCGCCGCCTACAACGACGCCGCCACGCGGATCGTCGCCGACGCCCCGACGCTCCTGCTCACCGAGAACACCGTCGGCCTCCTCGCCTCCCCCAAGGTCGGCGGCCTGTCCGACCTGTCCAAGCGGACCGTCATCAGCGTGTCCCCCGCCCACCTCTGGCTGAAGAAGTGACGGCCCCGACCACGCCCGGGCGCCGCCTGACGGCCCCCGCCGGGCCCGGGCGCCGCCTGCTGGGCACCGGCGCCCGCCTGGGCCGGGCCGCGGCCGTCCTGCTGGTGGT